>NZ_FR902034.1:536-3361 GCF_000437815.1 Acidaminococcus sp. CAG:542 | reverse complement strand
CGGGAGAATCTGTACGCCATGCTGAACCTTTTGGGGAGCCATGACGTGGAGCGGCTCCGGACTCTGTTGGAAGCCCGGTATGAACCGAAAAAGGCCCGGGCGCTCAACGGACTCCTCCGGGCCTGGCAGATGACCCTTCCCGGGGCTCCGGCAGTGTATTACGGAGATGAAGCCGGGCTCACCGGGGGCAGGGACCCGGAGAACCGGAAGCCCTTCCCCTGGGGGAAGGAGGACAAACAGCTGGAAGGCTGCTGCCGGAGCCTGATCCAGCTCCGCCGGTCTCATACTGCCCTGTCTACCGGACGGTTCCAGACTTTCTGGGCCCGGGGAGACGGGTATGTATATGGAAGGTTCCTGGAAGGGGGCCGGGACGTGTTCGGCCAGCCGGGTGAAAACGGAGTCTTTGTAATCGCCCTGAACCGGGGAGACCAGCCTCTCCAGGCGGAAGTGGATACGGAAGGCCTGGCGTACGGAGAACTGGAACCGGTATGGAACCTGGGGGACTGGCTGGAAGCAACGCAGACGGAAAGAAAGCCGGTGCCGGTTACGGGAGGTTCCTTTGTACTGGATCTGCCGCCTCGGAGCGCTGTAGTGTACCGGTGCCGGGAAAAAGCCCCGGAGAAGGCCCCTGGCAGGCTCCTGGAACGGGGCGCCGGGGTGCTCCTCCATTCCACTTCCCTGCCCGGGGAAAACGGCCGGGAGATCCTGGCTTCTGCTCTTGGGTTCCTGGATTTCCTCCAGGCTGCCGGCCAGAAGATCTGGCAGATCCTGCCCCTCAATCCGCCAGGGCTGGGAGATTCTCCCTATTTGTCCCAGTCTGCTTTCGGAGGTCAGGAAGCTCTGTTTGCCGGGGCCTTCCCGCTGCCTCGGAAAGAGGACCCGGAATTTGCCGTATACTGCCGGAAGAATCGGTACTGGCTGGAGGATTATGCCCTGTTCCGGGCTCTCCAGGGCAGGTTTCCCGGGCAGCCTTGGCAGACCTGGCCGGAAGAACTGAAAAACCGGGAGCCGGAGGCCCTGGAGAAAGCCCGCCGGGAGCTGGCAGACCAGATGACCAGGGCCGCCGGAGGGCAGTTCGTGTTCTGGAAAGCCTGGCAGCAGATCCGCCGGGCCGCCCGGGACCGGGGCATCACCCTCCTGGGGGATATGCCTCTCTTTGTGGCACCAGACAGTGCTGATGTGTGGGCTCACCGGGAACTGTTCCAGCTGGACGGGGACGGATATCCCACGGAAGTGGCCGGAGTACCCCCGGATTATTTCAGCCGGACGGGCCAGGTGTGGGGGAACCCTTTGTACAACTGGCAGGCTATGGAAAAGGAAAACTGGCGCTGGTGGCAGGAACGGTTCCAGGTGCTGGCCACAGAGGCAGACTGGGTCCGGATCGACCATTTCCGGGGGTTTGCAGCGGTTTGGGGGGTGAAAGCCGGAGCGCAGGATGCCCGGGAAGGCCGGTGGATCCCGGGGCCGGGAGCGGCTCTTTTTGAAGCCGTGGAGCAGGCCGTGCCGGACCTGGGCTTTGTGGCGGAAGACCTGGGGATCATCACCCGGGATGTGACAGAGCTCCGGGAAAAACTGGGGTTGCCGGGAATGCGGATCCTCCAGTTCCACAGCCGGACCCGTGAGGACGGAATCAGGGATTTTGCCACGGAACCCGGGTGCCTGGCCTATACCGGAACCCATGACAACAACACCCTGGTGGGGTGGCTCCAGGAAGACCTGGAGGAGGATGACTTCCAGAAAATCTGGGCCATGGCAATGCCCCAGGAAGCCGGAGTGCCGGACCGGAAGCGGGCTGCAGAACTGGTGGAGCCCCTGATCCGGTATCTGTACAGCCGGAACGCCCGCTGGACCATCGTCCCTGCCCAGGACCTGCTGGCCCTTCCGGGAAAATACCGGATGAACACCCCGGGCACCCCTACCGGGAACTGGCAGTGGAAGCTGGAAAAAGGCCAGCTGACAGAGAAACTGGCAGAGCGGCTGAGGAAGATGGTAAAGGAATGGGCCCGCTGAGGCGGGCCCATTCTGTCAACAGACAGCTGGGTGATCAGCAGGGTGGAAGCCAGAGCGCCGTCCAGGTGGGAAATAACAGCGATGCAGGCGGTGGCCACCGTAACCATCACAATGTTGGAACCGGCTTTTTTCACCAGCCAGTTCACCATGGGATCGAACAGACCCATATCACCCATCATGGAGAAGTAAACGATGGAGAAGATGAACAGTACAGCCGTAGACCAGGTCTTGCTCACCCCGGCTTTTACAAAGCCAAAGATTTCCGCAGGGGAGAACCCGCAGATGAGAGCCGCAATCACAGGTACCATCACAAACAGAGGTACCGGGTTGGATTTACCGCGGATCAGAGCGGCCACGATAATCACAACCATCAGGAAACCAACAATGCCCAAGAACATAATGCATTTCCTCCTTTGAATGGATTTTTGCCTCCGGAGCGGGCAGGCATCCGGGAGCGGATGAAAGATGAATCCTTTTCCTTACGCCACCATGGTAACATATGAACTTTCTGAAAACTAATATAAATATAAATATGCGATATATAAGAAAATTCTTATAAAACAGGCCAGGAACAAGGTGCCATGCGGGGCTTGGGGAATGGATATAGTTTTCAGATTTTCACAGCAATAAAAACTTCTTGGGAAAACGCGGACCAGTAACAAAAAAACCACCCCCGAAGGGGTGGCTTTTTTTTATGAATCTTACAGATGGAACAGACCCAGCATCAGGCCGCAGGCCAGGGAAATCCAGGACAGGACCCACAGGCGCGGTGCGCAGAAGGTGAGCAGTTCTTTGATGGAGATGCCAGCCAGGCC
>NZ_FR902034.1:252-502 GCF_000437815.1 Acidaminococcus sp. CAG:542 | reverse complement strand
GGAAGGTGGTGGCAGCGTGAGGAGTAACCATAACGCCGTAGTTCTTCCCGATCAGCATGGCCATGGCCATGTTGTGAGGATCAACGCCGAACTGCTGGCCAACGCCGATGGCCAGAGGCAGCAGGCCGAAGAAGTAGGAGTCGGTACCCAGCATCATGCCGATGGGTACGGCGAAGAATCCGAACACATCCTGCAGATGGGGCCCCAGAGCTGCCGGGACGATGGCAATCAGCATCTGGGCCATAGCCTT
>NZ_FR902034.1:0-189 GCF_000437815.1 Acidaminococcus sp. CAG:542 | reverse complement strand
GCCGGAAGCCAGCAGGATCATGGGCATGGTCAGAGCGGTGGCAGCGTGCATCTTAATGGCACGGGCCTGGTCTTTGGCGGAATGGAAGTTGGCAACCAGGGCCACAGCCAGACCGAACATGAAGGCACCATACAGAGGAATCTTGGTGAAGCACAAGAGGCCGATGACGAACAGGGTCAGGATCCCGTT
>NZ_FR902033.1:0-16325 GCF_000437815.1 Acidaminococcus sp. CAG:542 | reverse complement strand
TAGAAACTGTCCTTGACAAGGGGTACGGTTTAAATTTAACATTCGGCTCCAGACTCCAGACTTCAGACTCCAGACTTGAGCCGGTCACCTGCAACTGTTCTTGATCAGGTTACAAAAAGTCCTTGACTTTCCTAGTGAAGTAGTGTAGAATCAGAACCATCAAAATCACATACCTTCATCGAGAGCAGCAGAGGGATTTGGCCCTATGAAGCTGCGGCAACCCCCGGAAGGGAAGGTGCCAATTCCAACAGGGATTCCCTGGCAGATGAAAAGCGAGCTCAGTCATCGAAAACACCATCTGCCCAGCAGGTGGTGTTTTTCTTTGGGTGCTTTCGGGAAGGCGAAAAGGAGAGATGTTCATGAAACTGAAGAAATGGATTGCAGCAGCGGTATCCGTCCTGGCCCTGGCCAGCCTGGTCAGCGGCTGCGGCAGCGACAAAAAGGCGGCCGCCCCGGCGGAAAAGAAGACCATCACTGTAGGGATCACCCCTGGGTATTCCGAACAGGTCATGGAAGTGGTAAAGAAGGAAGCGGAAAAACAGGGGCTGAAGGTGGAAATCAAGACCTTCTCCGACTATGTGACTCCGGACCAGGCCCTGGCCCAGAAGGACATCGACCTGAACTCCTTCCAGCATGAACCCTTCCTGCTGGCCTTCAACAAAAAGAACGGCACCAAACTGGTGAGCATCGGCAAGACCTACCTGGCTCCCCTGCGGCTGTATTCCACCAAGATCAAGAACGTGGCGGACATCAAGGACGGGGACAAGATCGCCATCCCCAACGATCCTTCCAACGGAGGACGGGCCATCCTGATGCTGAGCAAACTGGGCCTCCTGAAAGTGAACCCGGATGTGAAGCCCACGGAACTGACCGTCAACGACATCACCGAAAACCCGAAACACCTGCAGATTGTGGAACTGGAAGCTGCCCAGCTGCCCCGGAGCCTGGATGACACCGCCGCTTCCATCATCAACGCCGGGTATGCCAACTCCGCCGGTCTGTCCACGGACCTGGCCATTGCCAAGGAAGACAACACCAGCCCCTATGTGAACATCATCGCCGCCCGGGAAGAAGACAAGGACAACCCCACCTACAAGAAATTCGTCCAGATCTTCCAGAGCCAGCCGGTGAAGGACTACATCCTGGAAAACTGCAAAGGCAACCTGGAACCGGCCTGGTAATTGAGAAAGAAGGGAACGGCAATGAAGCTTACGGAAGAAGAACAGAAATACGCCGCCCATCTCCAGCGGTTCATCCAGTGCGCCACCGTGTCCAACGCCAATGTGGACAAGGTGGACTGGAGCCAGTTTGAAAAACTCCATGAGGCCTTCCGGGAATTCTATCCCCACATCTATCGCCTGATGGAGCTGGATGAAGTGGGCCAGGCAGGCCTCCAGTTCCACCTGAAGGGCACTGGCAGCGCAAAGAAGCCCCTTCTGCTCATGGCCCATCAGGACGTGGTGGAAGTAGGGGACCGGGGCCAGTGGAAATTCGATCCCTTCGGAGGCGAAATCATCGACGGCTGCATCTGCGGCCGGGGCACTACCGACTGCAAGCACCAGCTGCTGGCGGAAATGGAAGCGGTGGAAGCCCTGCTGGCAGAAGGCTGGCGGCCGTCTTACGACCTGTACCTGTCTCTGGGCTACAGTGAGGAAGTATACCTGGAAAACGATGTGGACGGAGCGGAAAAGCTCACCCGGCACCTGGAAGAGAAGGGGGTCCGGCTGGGCACCGTAGTGGACGAAGGGGGCGGCCTGTTCCCGGTGGGGGACAAGCTGGAAGCCAAGATCGGAGTGGCGGAAAAATCCCCGGTGAACTTCGAGATCTACGCCACCTCTCCCGGAGGCCATTCCAGCCGTCCCGGGAAGGGGACAGCCCTGGGGACCCTGGCCAAAGCCATTGTGGCCATCGAATCCCATCCTTTCCCATACCGGTTCACTCCCCTGACTCTGGCCCATCTCCAGAAAAGCGCCAAACTCCAGGATGCCAGCCGCCGGGCCATCTATGAAGATCCGGAAGGCCACTGGCAGGAACTGTGCCAGTTGGCCCAGGAAGATCCGGCCCTGGATGCCCTGCTCCACACCACCATCGCCTTTACCATGGCCGAAGCCAGCAAACAGCCCAACGTGCTGCCCAGCCGGGCGGCGGCCCAGATGAGCGTCCGGGTGCTCCAGGGGGATACGGTGGAATCCTGCGAAAATTACTTCCGCCAGTTCCTGCCGGAAGGGGTGGAAATCCGCCATGTGTCCGGGAAAGACCCGCTGCCCGCTTCCGATCCCCAGAGTTACGGGATCCAGGTGGCGGAAAAGGTGCTGAAGGACCAGTACGGGGAAAAAGTGGACGTGGTGCCCTTCCTGATGCTGGGAGGCACCGACAGCCACTATTACAAGCGGATCGCCGACAATGTGATGCTGTTCTCCGGGTATCTCCGGGACAGCCGCTGGGGCGCCGCCCACCAGGTGAACGAAAAGATCCCCGCTGATGCCCTGAAGGCCAGTGTGGACTTCTTCAAGGGATTTTTGCGGTCTTACTGATATGGAACTGACGTATCAGGTGGATCGGGACCATGCCGGATGCTGCGTCCGCCAGGCAGCCCGGGGTCCCATGCACCTTTCGGAAAAACTCTGGCGGAAAATCAAATGGAACGGCACCATTACCGTGAACGGATCCCCGGTTTCCAGTCCTTCTCACAGGCTGGAGGCCGGGGACCGGCTTGTTTTCCAATGGGAAGAAACGGCGGCGGTGATCCCGGTCCATCTGCCTCTTGCCATTTTGTACGAGGATGAGGACCTGCTGGCGGTGGACAAGCCGGCCGGCATGCTGATCCACCCCACTTGGTCCGGGGCCCGGGATACCCTGGCCCAGGCGGTGGGAGGGTATTTCCGCCAGTCGGGGCAGAAATGCGGCATCCATCCCCTGTACCGGCTGGACCGGGACACCACGGGCCTTCTGCTGGTGGCCAAATCCGCTTTTGCCAAACACGCCCTCACCCGCAGCCACCAGGAAATCTACCGGGAATACCTGGCGGTGTGTGAAGGGGATCTGGCAGAACCCCGGGGCCGGATCCACCTTCCCATCGGCCGGGTGGCAGAAGGGGTGGACCGGTGGATGGTCCGGGAAGACGGACGGCCGGCAGTGACCGATTATGAGATCCTGGCTGACAGAGGGGACCATACGGTGCTGAAGATCCATCTCCTTACCGGAAGGACCCATCAGATCCGGGTCCATTTCGCCCACAAGGGGCACCCTCTGGTGGGGGACCCGGTGTACGGCACTAGGGACCCAAGGATTGCCCGCCAGGCCCTCCACGCCTGGACCGTCCGGTTCTGCCACCCCAGGACAGGAGAAGAAGTGTTCCTCACGGCCCCGGTGCCGGAGGATATGAGGGGGCTGGCAGGAAGTCGGGTTTGTACGGCCTTTCTCCCTCAAAATATGCTATAATTGCTTAATAAGACCGTAAAGGAGATGGAAACAATGAGACGACAGAAAGGCCAGGACATCATCGAATATGCCCTGATGCTTGCCATCATTGTGGGTTTGGGATGGATGGTCTATTCCCATGCGGCCGACGGAGGCCTGCCCAGCTCCATCAATTCCGTCTTCAACAACGCCAGTGCCCTTCTGGGAGAAGCTTCCAAGAAAAAACTCCCTGCTGCCACCACGGCGAAAGATATCATCGAGCGTCTCCGGCAGGGACGGTATGAGGGGCTGGCGGATGTGCTCCAGGGGAAACCTTCCAAAACCCTGGTAATTGCTTCGGACAGTGCCGCCGGACAGGAACTGGCCCGGAAGCTGAACATCCAGACCAAAGAAGGGGATGGCTGGTTCGCCAGAGTCCAAACCGATGGGGTAACGGTGTTTTCCTATTACTCCGCAGAGGCCAACAAGGGTGTGACATTCAGTCAGCTGGCAGCAGATTACCAAAAGAATACCATAACGTATTATGACGCATCTACAGGGGAAAATAAAGCTACGGTAAGGATCACGGAAGGGCTGTTCAACGGCCAGGGGAAAAGTGCCGTAGGTTCAGGAGAGACCGTCTTTAACAATGTCAAAGGCTACGTGGGCCCCTCTCCCAGCGGCAGCGGGTTCATCATCGATCCTACGCGTACCAAAAATTTGAAATAGAAACGGCCGTTTGCGTCAACTTCTTGAACAAACCATAACAAAACCTGCACCTGTGTTGACAGGGCAGGTTTTTTGCTATAAATAAAAAGGTGCAGTACATAGGCAGGAGGCTTGACAGAATTGAAAACTATGGACCGGCCAAAGCCAATCCCTTCCGGGAAACCCATGGCGGTCTGGCTTCTGCCGCGGCTCCGGAACCGGCTGCCTTCCTTCGTCCGGTGACCAGTGACAAGAGACCAGTGACCGGGGGTGTGAATTTTTTCACACCCCCTTCGTATTTTATTTCACCGCTTCCGCAAATTCTCTTCCGTACTTCCGGCACAGCTCCTGGCTGGCCTGGTCCGGGGCCCACTGGCACCGGAGCCCTTCGTTGACCACCTGGAACCCGGCACCGCCCAGCAGTTCCGTGATCTGTTTCACTGCTTCTCCGCTCCAGCCGTAGCTGCCGAAAGCAGCGGCCTTTTTGTTCTTGAACTTCAGGCCCCGGATCATTTCCATAATGCCTCCGATGGAATACAGGAACCCGTAATTGATGGTGGGGGACCCTACCAGGATGGCCTTGGATTTGAACACTTCCGTCACGATGTCGTTTTTGTCATCCACTGCAGAGTTGTAGATCTTCACCTTCAGGGTGGGGTCCGCTTCCATCAGGCCTTCGGCGATGCATTCCGCCATCCGCCGGGTGGAATTCCACATGGTGTCGTAAATCAGGGTCACCTGGTTTTCCTGGTAATTCTGGGCCCATTCCTGGTAGGCCTTGACGATCTGCAGGGGATCATCCCGCCAGATTACCCCGTGGCTGGGGCAGATCATGCTTACCGGCACGCCCATCTTGAGGATCTCGGCGATCTTCCGGGTGACCATGGGGCTGTACAGGTTCAGGATGTTGGCGTAATACTTCATGGCTTCCCGGTACAGTTCCCCCTTGTCCACTGCATCATTGAACAGGGTTTCGCTGGCGTAGTGCTGGCCGAATCCGTCGTTGCTGAACAGGATGTTCTCCCCGGTCATGTAGGTGAACATGGTGTCCGGCCAGTGGAGCATGGGAGCTTCGATGAACACCAGCTGAGTGCCTCCCAGGTCCAGGGTGTCCCCGGTCTTCACGGTGACGTAATTCCAGTCCTGATGGTACAGCCCCCGGAGGATGGCTTCCCCTTTCTTGGTGCAGTAGATGGGGGTATCGGGGATTTCCCGCATCAGGGCCGGCAGGGCACCGCTGTGGTCGTTTTCGTTGTGGTTCATCACAATATAATCAATGGCCTTCAGGTCGATTTCCTGTTTCAGATTGGCCACGAATTCTTCATCAAAAGGCTTCCAGACCGTGTCCATCAGCACCGTCTTCTGATCTCCCCGGATCAGATAGGAATTGTAGGAGGAGCCTTTTTCTGTAGAATATTCATGGCCATGGAACTCCGTCAGTTCCCAGTCGATTTTCCCAACCCAGGTGACTTTATCCGTAATTTTCTTTCCCATATGAAACATCTCCTTTGGCAGCAGTCTGTTTTTCCATGGTTCAAGTATACATGGAATAACCGGGAAAATCCGTTGTCAGTACAACAAATAAAAGAGCAGCAACCCCCTCTGGCATCTCTGGCTCATATGGGGTACAATACAGATAATACTTGTCCATTTGCCCGTGTCCAATTTTCTGCAATTGAAAGGTGGTATTTCCATGAAAATCAAACGTGTTCTGGCCATCCATGACCTTTGTTCTTTTGGGCGCTGTTCCCTGACGGCGGCCATGCCTGTACTGTCCGCCATGGGACACCAGGTGTGCCCGTTTCCTACGGCTCTGTACAGCAACAACCTGACTTACGGGAAATTCGTTTCCCGGGATCTGACGGACCTGATGGCCGGGTACCGGGACCAGTGGAAGCAGCTGGGGCTCTCTTTTGATGCAGTCTACAGCGGCTTTTTGGCAGGGCCTGCCCAGGTGGAACAGGTAATCGCTGCCATCGAGGACTTTGCCGGGGAAGACCGGATCGCCGTGGTGGACCCGGCCATGGGGGACGACGGGAAGCTGTACCCGGTGTTCGATGCTTCCATGGTGGAAGCCATGAAGAAACTGGTGGCCCATGCCACTCTGATTACCCCCAACTATACGGAAGCCTGCCTCTTGACAGATACGCCCTGGAAAGACGCAGCCCCCACTGACGATGAGCTGGAAGCCCTCTGCGACAAGCTGCTGGCCCTGGGACCCAAACAGGTGGTGATCACCAGCGTGCCCTGCGATAAGGACCATCTGAAAATCGTCAGCAGTGAACCCAACCAGCTGTTCCCGGAAGCCTATGAAGTGAAGAAGCTGCCCTTTGCCACCTGCGGTACAGGAGATGTGTTCACCAGCACCCTTTTGGGCTATGTGCTCAATGGCAAAGATCTGAACCGGTGCGTCCAGGAAGCGGCGGATTTTGTCAGCTATGTCATCGACACCACTCTCAAAGCCGGTACCGACCCCAAAGAAGGGGTGGTCCTGGAAGGATGCCTGTGGAAGCTGCTGTTCCCCCAGTCCAAGAACTGCACCACCTGCATGGCGTAAGGGAGTGAAGGAAAGAGGAGGCTGTTGCTCTTGCAACAGCCTCCTCTTTCGGTTTATAATAAAGATTGGTGAAAAAATGTTTGCTTTTGGCTGAAATTCTTTCCAGTTGGGAGAAAGGGGGAGGGGCATGGAATTTGTGAAGAAGACACCGGAGGAGAAGGAGGCCAGTTTCCGGCTGCTCCAGAAAATGTATGCTTCAGAGCCCATCAAGCCCCGGACCCCGCCCGAACCGCTGCCCCCTTTGCTCCAGCAGCTCCGGGCCATGGAAAAGGACGACTCCAGCCGGTATGAGACCACTCCGGAACTGTTCGTCCGCCAGGGGAAACTGGCGGCGGATTACGAGGATGACACAGTGTACGACCTGCCGGTGCTCCATTACTATCCCACCTACCGGGTGCTTACGGACAAAGAGCTCCGGGGGTATTTCGGCTGGCGGACCCGGCTCCGGCATCAGCAGCTGGAACGGACCTCTCTGACCTATGCTTTCCTTTATATATACGAACTGCTGAACCAGATCGGGGTGGAAAATCCCGAGGACGGCTATGAAAAGCTGAAGGCTTTCGGGGAAACCTACGGCCTCCTGGACGACCGGATCCTGCCCTATCTCCACCAGTGGCTCCGGGATTACGTGCTGTATTACCAGCTGAATTCCGCCCTGCTGCCGGAAACCCAGCGGAACCGGCAGGATGAAGCCTATCTGGTGCTGGATGACTGGGAAAATGCCACGGACCAGGAACTCTTCGACGCCCTGGACCTTTTTTCCACCTACCATATGAGTCGGTCCAAACTGTACAAACAGAAACCGGAAGACACCGTGCGGCTTTTGGGCCGGATCTACCGGATGATCCAGGGGTACTGGAAGACCCACCGGAAAAAATCTTTTTTGGAGGAACATGTGGGAGGGCCCGGCTACGAATGGCTGGAGCTGTTTGCCAACGCCGTATTCCTCCGGAAGGAGGACAAACGGGATTTCACGGTGGTGGTGAATCCCCTGTGCATCTACCATGACCGAAAGGGCATCTGGACCTTCCGCCATTACGTGTACACCTCCAAACAGCTCCGGAAGCTGGGAAAACTGATGAAGACCCTGGACGGCCTCCTCCGGGAGGAACTGGACTTCCCTCAGCCCCTCCAGCAGCCCCTGTCCTACAAATGGCTCACCCGACTGGTCCACCAGGGGGTGGAAGAGGACCGGAAGGAACAGAAGGAAGCGGAAAAACGGAAAGTGGTGTTCCATCTGGATCAGCTGGACCAGATCCGCCAGGATGCAGCGGTGACCCGGGACAGACTGATGACGGAAGAGGAACGGCGGGAGGAAGCTCTGCCTTCCCTGGAGGACAGAACGGAAGCCCCGGCAGCACAAAAGGCTCCGGAACCTCCGGAAATGGCTCCGGCCCCGGCAGTTTCCGGTCAGGAAGCTGCAGGACAAAGACCGGAATCCGGCAAAATCTCTCCGGCCTCTGGAGAAGCATCCCCGGAACCGGCCGAACCGGCCCGGCCCTGGAATCTGACAGAAGAGGAATACCGCTACCTCCACGACCTGCTCTATGGGGAAGACACCTCCTGGACCGGGGCCAAGGGGCTGATGCCTTCTATTTTAACAGACAGCATCAACGAAAAATGTTACAAAGAATTCGGGGATACGGTGCTGGAAGCCGGGGACCCGCCTTCTGTGATCGAAGATTATGCGGATGACCTGAAAGGAACGATAGAACCATGACGCTGAAGATACCCAAACGGATTGCCCGGACCCTTATCAGCTCCCTGAAAGGGGGCGTGGTGCCCCGGATCGGGCTGCCTTACATTACCGTAGGCCGGAAGAACGAAATCGACGCCCTGCTCCACGATGTGGACGTGATTGCCGACGGGGGCGCTTCTTTCCGGTTCATTGTGGGCCGGTACGGCAGCGGGAAAAGTTTCCTGCTCCAGACCCTCCGGAACTATGTAATGGAAAAGGATTTCGTGGTGGTGGACGCCGACCTGTCCCCGGAACGGCGGCTCCAGGGCACCAAAGGACAGGGACTGGCCACCTAACGGGAACTGGTCCGGAACATGGCCACCAGGACCCGTCCCGAAGGAGGCGCCCTGCCTTTGATCCTGGACCGGTGGATCAACCAGATCCAGCAGCAGGTGGTGACGGAAACGGGCCTGGCCCTTACAGACGGCCGGCTGAATACCCTGGTGGAACAGAAAATCGGCCAGGTGATCCAGGCCCTCAATGAAATGGTCCACGGGTTCGATTTTGCCCGGCTGCTGACTTTGTACTACCGGTCCTATCGTCAAGGGGACGAAGCCACCAAGGCAAAGGTGATCCAGTGGTTCCGGGGAGAATTCCATACCAAGACCGAAGCCCGCCAGGAACTGGGAGTGAACATCATCATCTCCGATGAAGACTGGTATGAATATCTGAAGATCTTCGCTCTGTTCCTGAAGCAGGCCGGTTACGCCGGGCTCCTGGTGTGCATCGACGAACTGGTGAACATCTACAAGATTCCCCATGCCATCACCCGGCAGTACAACTACGAAAAGATTCTCACCATGTACAACGATACCCTCCAGGGAAAGGCCCACTACCTGGGCATCATCATGGGAGGCACTCCCCAGTGTATGGAAGACCCCCGGCGGGGAGTGTACAGCTATGAGGCCCTCCGGTCCCGGCTGGCGGAAGGCCATTTTGCCGGAGAACACAAGGACCTGCTGGCACCGGTGATCCGGCTCCAGCCTCTTACCAGCGACGAAATGCTGGTGCTGGTGGAAAAACTGGCGGAGATCCACGGGGTGCTCTACGGCTATGCCCCGAAAGTGACCCAGGAAGATCTGGTGGCCTTCATCCGGATCGAATTCCAGCGGATCGGGGCGGATTCCCACATCACTCCCCGGGAAGTAATCCGGGACTTCATCGAGGTGCTGGACATCCTGTACCAGCATCCGGAACTGAAGGTGGAAGCCCTGCTCCAGTCCGACAGCTTCCAGTATGCCCAGAACGCCGTGGAAGGGGAGGAAACCGCTCCGGAATTTGCGGAGTTCACCGTATAAGAAAGGATTGCCATGAATATCTTTGACCGGTATGCACCTTTTGTCCAGGATTTCATCTACAGCCAGGGGTGGTCGGAACTGCGGCCCATCCAGGTGGCGGCCGGAGATGTGCTGCTGAACACGGACCAGAACCTGCTGCTTACTGCTTCCACCGCCTCCGGGAAGACCGAGGCGGCCTTCTTTCCCATCCTGTCCCTGTTTGCCCAGAATCCGCCCAAAAGCGTGGGGTGCATCTACATCGGTCCTCTCAAGGCCCTGATCAATGACCAGTTCCTCCGGCTCCAGCCTCTCTGTGAAGAAGGGGGCATCCCGGTGTGGCACTGGCATGGGGACGTTTCCCAGTCCCACAAGGCCAAAATGATGAAGCATCCTTCCGGGATCCTCCAGATTACCCCGGAATCCCTGGAAGCCCTGCTGCTCCACAAACACATGGCCATTCCCCGGCTGTTCGGGGATCTGCGGTTCGTGGTCATCGATGAAGTCCATTCCCTGCTCCGGGGGGACCGGGGAGGCCAGACCCTGTGCCTGATCCAGCGGCTGTCCCGGCTGGCCGGGGTGAATCCCCGGCGGATCGGGCTGTCGGCCACCCTGGGGGATCCGGAAAAGGTGGGGGAATTCCTGAGCCTGGGCACGGGCCGGAAGACCCTGATCCCCCAGGTGAAGGCCCCGGGGACCAAATGGCGGCTGTCCATGGAACATTTTTACGTGAAAGACGCCCAGGCCGGGGAGGACCGGGCGGACCTCCAGGCCCTGCCGGCACTGGATGTGAAGACCGACCAGGCTCCGGCCCAGGCGGACCCGGGACTGGGATACATCTTCGAGCACACCCGGGGGAAAAAGTGCCTGGTGTTCGTGAATTCCCGGGAAGAATGTGAAGGGGTCACCACCAGCCTCCGGCAGTACTGCGAGCTGAACCATGAGCCGGACCGGTTTTTGATCCACCACGGGAATCTGTCCGCCTCCTACCGGGAAACAGCGGAAGAACTGATGAAGGACGAGAGCCGGAACCTGACCACCGTCACCACGTCCACCCTGGAACTGGGCATCGACATCGGCCGGCTGGAGCGGGCCTTTCAGATCGATGCGCCCTGGACGGTGTCTTCCTTCCTCCAGCGGATGGGACGGACGGGCCGGAGGGACCTGCCTCCGGAAATGTGGTTCGTGATCCGGGAGGACGAGCCGGAGATCCGGGCTATGCTGCCGGCCACCATCCCCTGGAAGCTGCTTCAGGGAATCGCCCTGATCCAGCTGTACCTGGAGGAAAAATGGGTGGAACCGCCCCGGCTGGACCGGCTGCCCTACAGCCTTTTGTACCACCAGACCATGAGCGTCCTGGCCAGCAATGGGGAAATGTCTCCGGCGGCTCTGGCGGACCGGGTGCTCCGGCTCAGCTATTTCCACCGGATCACCCAGGAAGATTACAAGGTGCTCCTCCGGTATCTGATCGCCGAAGACCATATTGCAAGGACCGAACAGGGGGGCCTGATCGTGGGCCTGGCCGGGGAACGGGTGATCAGCTCCTTCAAATTTTACGGGGTGTTCCAGGAAAACGAGGAGTTCACCGTCCGGTGCGATTCCCAGGAACTGGGCACCGTGGTGGCGCCCCCTCCTCCGGGAGAAAAGATTGCCCTGGCCGGTCATGTGTGGCGGGTATTGGAAGTGGACCGGAAACGCCATGTGATCTACTGCGAACTGGTTAAGGGAAAAGTGCCCGCTTATTTTGGAGAATGTCCCGGGGATATCCATACCAAAGTGCTGGAGAGGATGCGCCAGGTGCTCCGGGAGGACCGGTCCTATCCTTATCTGATGAAAAACGCCGTGGCCCGGCTCCAGCAGGCCCGGTTCACCGCCAAAGCCTCGGGCGCGGCGGAAAAGCCTCTGATCCAGTTGGGCGGGAAGATGTGGTGCCTTCTGCCCTGGCTGGGGAGCTATGGCTTTTTGGCCCTGGAACGGTTCCTGAACCTGAAATGCGCCCAAAAACTGGGGCTGAAGAAGCTGGATCCCTTCCGTCCCTTCTTTATGCAGTTTACCATGGAAGCGGACGAGGAGACTTTTTTCCAGGTGGTGGAGGAAGAAATCCAGAAGGAAATCGATCCCCTGGAACTGGTCTACCCCCATGAGGTGCCGCTTTTTGACAAGTATGATGAATATCTGCCGGAAGAACTGGTGAAAAAAGGCTTTGCCCTGGGGGTCCTGAACCTGGAAGACGTGCGGAAACGGGTCCGGGAGTGGAGCCACACAGGGCATGGAATGACAGAATGATGAATTTGTGGGGAAAGGGAAGAAATCATGACAGAAACCAAGAAGTCGGCCCATAAACCGGGCCTGGACATGCTCCATGGCTCCATTGCAGACAAACTGTTCTATTTTGCCATGCCCATCGGGCTCATGGGGCTCTTTGAGCAGCTGTTCAACAGCGCAGATGTGTTCCTGCTGGGGCATTTTGTAGGGAAGGACGCCATGGCAGCCGTAGGGAACAACATGCCGGTGATCGGCCTCCTGGTGACCCTGTTGATCGGGATCTCCCTGGGGGCCAATGTAACCATTGCCCAGTATCTGGGAGCCGGGAAGCAGGAAAAAGTGGAAGAGACTGTCCAGACCGCCATTGTCATGGCCCTGGGCCTGGGGGTGCTGCTGACGGCGGTGGGGGAACTGATCGCCCATCCGGCCCTGAAGATCCTGGCGGTGCCGGAAGAGGTCCACGATCTGGCGGCCACCTATCTGCGGATTTTCCTTTTGGGGATGCCTTTTTTGACTTTGTACAACTTCGAAGCGGCCATTTTCCGCAGCTGCGGAGACGGGAAGACCCCGCTCTACAGCCTGGTGGCGGCCAATCTCCTGAACATCACCCTGGACCTTTTGTCTGTAACCGTGTTCGACTGGGGGATTACCGGGGTGGTCAGCGCCACGGTACTGTCCTTTGCGGTGAATTCCGGGATCCTGTTCGTGCTGCTGTGCCGGACCCCTCAGCCCATCCAGCTCCAGCGGCACAAGATGCGGCTGAACGGCCATGAAATGGGGAAAATCCTCCATATCGGGCTCCCTGCCGGGATCCAGGGCATGGTCTTTGCCATGAGCAATGTGGTGATTCAGTCTTCCATCAACAGCCTGGGCACCGCGGCCATGGCGGCGGCTGCCGCTTCCGTAATCATCGAATTCAACATCTACTGCTTCGTAAACGGGTTCAGCCAGGCCACCACCACCTTTGTAGGCCAGAACTACGGGGCACGGAAGCTGAGCCGGTGCTTTGCCACCACCAAGGCGGCCTTCTGGGTGGAAGGGCTGTTCCTGCTGTGCATCACCGTGCCCATCCTGCTGTTCGGGGAGCATGTAATCGGATTCTTCAACCCGGATCCCCAGGTGATCCGGCTGGGGGTGCTGCGGCTTTGGTGGGTGGGGGATACCCTTTACCTTAACGGGGCCATGGATATCCTCTCCGGAGCTCTCCGGGGCTACGGCTATTCCCTGCCCCCGGCCATTGTGGCCCTGATCGGCATCTGCGGGGTCCGGTTGGTGTGGATCTACACCGTGTTCGCCAGCCACCGGGATTACCTGACCCTGATCCAGGCCTACCCGGTGAGCTGGATCATAGCCACCGCGGTGCTGGCTGTGGTGTACTGGCAGTGCAGGAAGTATATTGTAAAGTCGGCCCTGGCAGGGAGATAAAAGGCAGATAACGGGGGTGTGAATTTTTTCACACCCCCTTGTCATTCCACTTCATCATGCACAATGGTATTCCGTCCTTTTTTCTTGGCTTCATACATGTAATCGTCCGCCCGCTGGATGATGGATTCCGGGGTGTCGCCTTCCTGCACTGCGGTGATTCCCACGCTCATGGTAATGTGGAGGGGATGTTCTTCGTGGTGGATGAAGGACTGTTCCACCATTTTCTGGAACCGGTTGGCAATGGGGATGATGTCCGATCTGTTCTTGATGGGGTAGATCCCGATGAATTCCTCCCCGCCCCAGCGGCCCAGGGTATCTGTGGACCGGATGGAGTGGGTGGCGGCGTGGGCAAAGGCCTTCAGCATCCGGTCCCCAGCCGGGTGACCATACTTTCCGTTGAAATCGTGGAAATGGTCGATATCCGCAAACAGCACCGCAAACAGCCGATGGAGCCGATGGTACTCCGAAAAACGCATTTTCAGCAGGGTATCCAGGAACATCCGGTTGGGCAGCCCGGTGAGGGCATCGTGATAGGCCAGGGAATACAGGTTCTGGACGATCAGGGTTCCCCGGTCCAGCAGGCTTACTTCCTCAAAGATTTCTGCCACCATCAGGATCTTCCCCTGTCCATCGGTGAGAGGCACAAAATGGGCCTGGATCACCCTCATGGTTCCGTCTTTATGGGTGAAAACCAGCTTTTTGGACAGGGGCTTTTTCTGGTCCATGGAGGCCAACAGGGGACAGTAGGTCCTGCACAGAGGCCGGCCATTTTCATCCATATGATCCAGCTTTGTCTCCGGACAGCGGATACCGATCATTTCTTCCGCCCTGTAGCCGGTAATCTGTTCCGCCGCCCGGTTCCAATAGACGATGGTCCGGTCCGGGGTCACCATATAGGTGCCGAAAGGTGAAAGCTCCGCCAGCTGTCGGAAATCTTTATCCTGGATCATACACACATTCTCCTTTCCAAAACATGGAACAGTCTTTATTCCAGTTGCTTCTTCATCCACTGGTGGGGGACTCCTTCATCCGGTTCCACCGGTCCATAGGCCCGATACCCCAGGGTCTCATAGAAATGTTCAGCCCGGACCTGGGCGTGGAGACGGATTTCCGTTCCTCCCAGTTCCTTTACGGCTGCCTCGGTGCCTTTTACCAGAAGGCTGCCGGCGCCTTTGCCACGGAACCGCTTTTTTACGGCAATCCGTCCCAGGATCCAGATTCCCGGTTCCTCGCCGGGGAAGAAACGGCAGACACCCACGGCTTCTCCCTGGTCATCCCACAGGAGACCGTGATGTGAGGCCTGATCCTGGCTGTCGAATTCCTCCTGGAATCCCTGTTCCTGGCAAAAGACTTCTTCCCGGAGGGCCTTGGCCTCCGGAGGCAGTTGGGTGTAGGTGGTAAATTTCATTATGAGATTCTCCTGTTCATTGATGATTTTGCGGGCGTCCGTGGCTGCCGCCCTCTGTCTTTGTTAGATTTTCGGGGGAGTCCTGCGGGGTACCCTGGTCAGCTGGTAGATTTTCTGCCGGAACATCAGGTTTGTCCGTCCAGAATCAGGCGGGCCAGGGCTTCATCCAGCAGCCGGACCGGATCCGTCAGCTGGAAATTCAGCCGGGAATAGTAATAATATTCCTCTATTATACACCAGAACAGACAATTTATAGGAAGATATTTTGGCATATACCACTGACGGCGTCTGTCTGTTTCTTTTACCAGGTACAGTGTATAATAGAAGAAATGCTATGATACAAGAAAGAGAGGAATCAATGCCTTGGCTGCTTCGCAAATCAACATGCTGGAAGGCTCTTTGACAAAGCCTTTGTTCCAGTTTGCCATCCCGGTGGCTTTTATCGGGATCCTCCAACAGATGTTCAATACGGCGGACATTATGGTCCTGGGCCGCTTTGTAGGGAAGGAGGCCCTGGCGGCAGTGGGGAACAATGCTCCGGTGATCGGGGTCATGGTCAATCTGTTCCTGGGGATTTCCCTGGGGGCCAATGTGCTCATTGCCCGGCGGCTGGGAGGAAGGCGGCTGAAGGAAGCCTCCCAGGCCATCCACACCACCGTGCTCATGGCCCTTCTGACCGGGCTGTTCATCCTGGTGGTGGGGGAAATCCTGGCCGGACCTCTCATGGTCTGGATGGGCGTGCCGGAAGAGGTCCGGGCTGCTTCGGAATTTTACCTGCGGATCTATCTGCTGGGCATGCCGGGGATGACTCTCTACGACTTTTTGTCCGCCGTATACCGGAGCCACGGGAATGTGCGGACCCCGCTGCTGTCCCTTATCACCGCCAGCCTGGTGAATATTGCAGGGAATTTCCTGGCAGTGTTCCTGGGGTTCGGGCTGGCCGGGGTGGTGGTGGCTACCGCCGTGTCCAATTACGTCAGTTCCGGGCTGCTGCTGCGGATGCTCCGGTATGGACACGGGGTGCTCCATTTTTATCCGGGAGCCATCCGTTTGCGGCTGGATGACATCCGGGAAATCCTCCGGGTGGGGGTGCCTGCCGGGATCCAGGGCATGGTGTTCAATCTGTCCAATATGGTGATCCAGTCCGCCATCAACAGCGAAGGGGCCCTGGCCATGGCGGCTTCGGCTGCGGCCTATGTGCTGGAAATCAACACCTATCCCTTTATCATCGCCTTTGGCCAGGCCATTACCACCTTTACCAGCCAGAACTTCGGGGCGGGGAACCTGAAACGGTGCCGGAAGGTGCTGGGCCGGGGCCTGACGTTGAACTTCCTGTTCACCTGCGTTTTGATCGGTCTGGTGTTCCTGGTGGCCCGGCCCTTCCTGGAGATCTTCGGACTGGAGCAGGAAGCGGTGGATCTGGGGGTCATGCGGATCCATCTGATCATCGGATTCTATTTCCTGTCAACGATTTACGAAAGCCTGTCCGCCTCCATGCGGGGGTTCGGCAACTCCCTGACCCCGGCCCTGGCCATGCTGGTGAGCATCGTG
>NZ_FR902032.1:31008-38144 GCF_000437815.1 Acidaminococcus sp. CAG:542 | reverse complement strand
TCGTCAGCGGATTTGTCTTCGTCGTCGTCAGACAGCTGAGCGGCTTTGCCGGTAGGGTTCAGACCAGCTCCACGGCGTTTTTCCATAACGCCCATGTAAGCGGCGAATACCAGCAGGATGATCAGACCAACGCCCTGCAGGGGCAGCAGTTCCTGCCACAGAGCGTTTACGTCAGCATTCAGCACCACGCCGGTACGGGCTACAGGACCGCCCCAGGGCAGCAGGTTCATGATGGACATGGCCGCACCGATGATGCACACCAGCACCACAGGACGCATGTGCAGTTTCTTGTAGATCGGCAGCATGGCAGGGATGGTGATCAGCAGGGTGGAAGCCAGAGCGCCGTCCAGGTGGGAGATAACGGCGATGCAGGCGGTGGCAATGGTAACCATTACGATGTTGGAACCGGCTTTTTTCACCAGCCAGTTTACCATAGGATCGAACAGGCCCATATCACCCATCATGGAGAAGTAAACGATGGAGAAGATGAACAGTACTGCGGTGGACCAGGTCTTGGAAACACCGGCCTTTACGAAATCGAAGATCTGTACAGGAGTGAACCCGCAGATCAGAGCAGCGATGACGGGAACCATCACGAACAGAGGAACCGGGTTGGATTTACCACGGATCAGAGCTGCCACAATGATGACAACCATCAAGAAACCAACAACGCCCAAAAACATAGTGCAATTTCCTCCTTTGGAAATAAAATGGGGTGTTCCCTGGACGGGCAAGTCCGGGAACCGGAAAATAGTGCATAACACTCATACATAGTAACATATGAACATATTGAAAACGAATATAAAAATCGGAATAAATCTCATAAGCATATACTTATAGAAACGGTGCAACCCTAGGCTGTATGCGGGTTTCAGAAGAAAAGCGAAATTGTTTCATTTGAACATAAATAGAGATAATTTAAGAATATTTTAAAAAAGGGGGTGAGAGATCGGAGAATAAAAAAAGCCATCCCCGAAAGGATGGCTTTTTCACTTATGGAATTAGAATTCCGCTTTCTTAACCTGACGGACTACGTCCATAACGGAACCGTCACGGGCTTCGATGATGCCCACGATCCGGTCGCCGAACTGTACAGGGTCAGGAGTGCCTACCATCTTGTATGCGGTATCCCGCAGTTCTTCGATGGTGCAGATGGGCAGATCGGTGTCTTTTACAGCATCGATGATATCCTGACGGCGGGGGTTGATGGCAATGCCGTAGTCGGTGACAACCACGTCAACGGTTTCACCAGGAGTGGTGACCGTGGTGCATTCGGTGCAGATAGCCGGGATACGGCCCTGGAGCAGCGGAGCAATGACGATGGTGCATTTGGCACCGGCAGCGGTATCCGGATGGCCGCCCTGAGCCCCGGTGATCACGCCGTCAGAACCTACCACAACGTTGACGTTGAAGTGGGTATCCACTTCCAGTGCGCCCAGGATTACATAATCCAGCTTGTTCACATAAGCGCCCTTGTTGAAGGGATCGGCATACTGGGAGGTGGTGATTTCGTAATGGTTGGGGTTGGTTTTGATGTCTTCGATGGAAGCCATGTCAAAATCCTGGGTGTCGGCAATCTTGTCGATCAGGCCTTCATGCTGGAGTTCGCAGATGGCCTGGGCAATACCGCCCATGGCAACCCCGATGTGGATGTTGTCTTTCCGCAGATGTTCTGCCAGGAATTTGGTGGAGGCAATGGAAGCACCGCCTACGCCGGTCTGGTAGATGAACCCGTCTTTGTACCAGGGAGTGTGCACCATGAAGTCAGCGGCATACTTGGCCATCAGGAGCTTTCTCTGGTCGGTGGTGGGTTTGGCAGCACCGGTGGCAATCTTGGTGGGGTCGCCGATGGCGTCCACTTTGACCACATAGTCCACGTTGGTCATGTCGATGGAAGCAGGCACGTTGGGGAAGGGTACCAGGGTATCGGTAACCACAACCACTTTGTCCGCATACTGGGCGTCTACGGCAGCATAGCCCAGCACGCCGCAGTCAGCGCCGTTCTGGCTGCCTACTGCACGGCAGTTCCCCATGTCATCAGCGCTGGGAGCACCGATGAAGGAAATGTCGATGTGGGTTTCGCCGGATTCGATGGCACGGACACGGCCGCCGTGGCTGCGCATGATGGCCAGGCCTTTCAGTTTGCCGTTGGAGATGGCTTCACCGATCTTGCCCCGTACGCCGGAAGCCTGGATGTTGGTGATGGTGCCGTCTTCGATCATGGGAACGATGGCGTTCTGAGCCTTGCCCAGAGAGGTGGCGCAGATGGTCAGGTCTTTGATGCCCATTTTGTGGACAGCTTCCATAACCATGTTCACCACATAGTCCCCTTCACGGAAATGATGGTGGAAGCCCAGGGTCATGCCGTCTTTGATGCCGCATTTCTTCAGGACTTCTTCAATGGAATCCACTACTTTGCTGTAGTTGGGGTCAATCACAGGGGCAACTTTGTGGGTTGCGGCCTGGTATACTTTCTGATGTTTGGCATAGCTGCCGGCAAAAGCGTCTTTCCCGGTCAGCTTCAGGATTTCTTCAGGAATCTCTCTACCTACTGCGTTCTTCATCTTATAAATCCCCCTTGTACACACCGGCAGCCTTGGCCATGGAAATGGTTCTCTTGGCGCCGTCATAGAAGGCGATATCCAGCATCTTGCCGTTCAGCTGGAATACACCGATACCCATGGCTTTCTTGGTATCGATTTCCCGTACCACAGCTTCCGCCCAGCGGATCTGTTTTTCAGTCGGGGTGAACACGTCATGGCAGACAGGGATCTGACGGGGGTTGATGATGGATTTCCCATCGAAGCCCATTTGTTTGATCATTTCCACATCCTTGCGGAAGCCTTCCATGTCGTCCAGGTCGGTGTACACCGTATCGAAGCACATACGGCCGGTGGCACGGGCGGTGATTACCATCTGCTGACGGGCGCCCATCAGTTCCACACCGCTCTTGGAAATGCTGGTCTGCAGGTCACGGGTGTAGTCCCCGCCGGACAGAGCAATCCCGAACAGACGGTCGGAAGAGGTGCAGATGTCATACAGGTTCAGCATCCCTTTGGTGGATTCGATGGCAGCCATGATCAGGGTGCTGCCGATGGGACGGTGGAATTCCTTTTCAGCGGCCAGGATGTGTTCTTCCACAGTCTTGATGTCCTTGCCGGATTCAGTCTTGGCCAGACGGATGGCGTCGCAGCCGCCGGCAACGGAAACACGGATATCTTCTTTCCAGTGAGGAGTTTCCAGACCGTTGATCCGGACCACTCTTTCACAGCCATGATAATCGATTTCTTTCAGGGCATGGAACAGGGAGTACCGGGCAGCATCCTTCTGGTTTTCTGCAACGGCATCTTCCAGGTCCAGCATAATGGAATCGGGTTTGTATACATACGGGTCTTTGACCAGGCTCGGTTTTTGAGCGTTCAGGAACATCATGGATCTTCTCAGACGCTTGAAGTTCGGATTCGTATTGATAACCATCTTACAGCACCTCCCAGGGATTCGGCGTATCAGGATCCTCGTTGACAGAACGGAACACTGCGCCTTCCACGCGTGCTTTTAAAGTGCAGTCCAGAGCGCCCTTGTCCACAACAGAAACCTTTGCATTGGTTACGTCCAGTTTCTTCAGGGTATCCAGGACAACAGCCTTGATCTGCCGTCCATACTGATGGATGACGCTGCTTTCAATGGTGAGCTCAATGCCGTTGGTCCCGGGTTCTACCGTGATCTGGGCATCGGAAGACTCAACAGTGCCAGCCATGGCTGCCTTCTTCAATTCCATTAAAATCACTCCTTCTGAAAATCGTACATTGTACATTATGATGCACTTTGATAGTATCACAGGAAAAATTGGAAATCGAATATAAATAATGATATAATCTGTATAAGTCATTCCTTATCAAACGGCAGAAACTCCCACTCCATGCGGGGTACGGGGATTTGTGCAATTGTGTCAAAATATAAGAAATTAAAACTTCTTTGGAAATAGGGGAATTTTTGGGAAAAAAAAGGAAACGGAGGGTGTTATGAACCTGAAACATGCGCAGTATATTATGGAAATCATCAAGGAAGGGAGCATCACCAATGCTTCCAAGACCATGCACGTATCCCAGCCGGCCCTGAGCCAGACCATCAAGGCGGTGGAAAAATACCTGGGGGCTCCCATCTTCCTGCGGAACACCAATCCCATTGTGCTGACGGAAGCGGGGAAAAAATACATTGCAGCGGTGAAACAGGTGATCACCATCAGCTCCAATCTGCTCCATGAGGTGGCGGATATCCAATATGAAGGGTACGGCACCCTGCGGCTGGGAATCCCGGTCCAGCGGGCCATGCAGATGCTGCCCGCAGTGATGCCGGTGTTCCGTCAGCGGTATCCCCATATCAAGCTCCAGATCCATGAAGCGGGCAGCAACATTACGGAAAACGAAGTCCTCAACGGGGGCGTGGACCTGGCGGTGCTCACCACCACGCCCACCAACGACGAACTGAAGTATGAACTGGTGGAAACGGAAGACGTGGTGCTGGTAGCCAACAAAATGACCACCCTGGCCCAGCGGGTGAAGCCCGGGACCCCCATCCACATCACCGAAGCCAAGAACGAGGAATTCGTCTCCATTACCGAAGGCCACAATGTACGCCGGGTCCAGGATACCCTGTTCAGCGTCTATGAAATCAAACCCAATGTGATCTTGGAAACCTCCAGCATCGAAGTGGGGAAACGGCTGGTATCCGCCATGGAGGCAGTGTTCATCTGCCCGGATGTGTATCTGGACAATTACTTCTTGTCACAGGACAAGTGTGTGTTGTATCCTTTACTGGGCGTGGCCAACAAACGGTACTGCTATGTATGCTGCCGGAAGGACGCCTATCTCAGCCCCTATGCCCGGGCCTTCATCGAACTGATCCGGACCCTGGGGAAAACAAGGAAGGAACCATGACTCTATGAAAGAACCTGTAATCCATCTGGCCGGCCCGGCTGTGGAAGTGCCGGATATGCTCCTGGCCCGGGACGGCCGTGCTGCCGCCCAGAAAAAACTGCTGGAGCGGTATCACAAGCCGCTGCTGTTCTTCACCCAGAACATCCCGGGGCCGGTGAAGACTTCTGTCCTGATCCATCTGGGGTTCCTGGAGGGAATCCGCCGGTTGGAAAAGGCCCTGGCAGAAGCCGGGATCCCCATCCTGTTCCAGAAGGTCATTGACTGGAAAACCGGCTATGAAAAATACTATGTACTGGACGGGGATGCCCTCCGTATCAAGAAAATCGCCTGCACCATGGAAGGACAGGACCGGCTGGGCCGGCTCTATGACATGGATGTGCTGGCAGAAGACGGGCACAAGATTTCCCGGACGGACATCGGGCTCCCCGGCCGGCTGTGCCTGGTGTGCTCCCAGCCGGCCCAGGCCTGCGCCCGGAGCCGGAAGCACAGTGTGCCGGTGCTGGTGCGGAACATCCACCGGATATTGGAAAATTTTCTCATGGATCGGGTGGAACAGGCACTGCGCCAGGGACTCCAGGGAGAAGTGGATGCCACTCCCAAACCGGGGCTGGTGGACCGGGACAATCCGGGCGCTCACCGGGACATGGACTGGCACACCTTTGCCCGGAGTACTGACGCCATTGTGCCCCATCTCCGGCAGATGGCTGAAAAAGGCTGGAACTGGGAAGGGGAGGACGAAGCCCTGTTTGCCGCCCTCCGGCCCATGGGGGCGGCGGCGGAAAAGGCCATGTTCCGGGCTACCGGGAATGTGAACACCCACAAGGGAATCATCTTTTCCCTGGGCCTTGTGACCAGCTTCACCCTCCGTCACCTGGCCCGGACCGGAAAGGTGGAAAGCGAGGCGGTGCTCCGGGAAATCGGAGCGGCGGTGACACCTCTTCTGGAACGGGATTTTGCCAAAATCGACCGGTACCATCCCCACACCCACGGAGAAGTGCTCTATGTGGAACAGGGGTGCCGGGGAATCCGGGGGGAAGCCATGGACGGGTTCCCGGCGGTGGCAAAAATCGCCCTGCCGGCTCTGCGGAAGTTTCGGCAGGAAGGGAGACCGGACAACGAGGCCTATATCCAGACCCTGCTGCTGCTCCTGAGCCAAGTGGAAGACACCAACATCCTCAGCCGGTCCGACCAGGCTACCCTGGAACAGGCCCAGAAAGAGGCCGGGGCCGTGCTGGACAAAGGGGGCGCCTTCACCCGGGAAGGACTCCAGGCCGTCTGGGACCTGAACGAAAGCTTCGTAAAAAAGAACATCAGCCCGGGAGGCTGTGCGGATCTCTTGATCCTGGCCATTTTTTTGGAGAAGATGGAGGGATTGACGGCTGACCGCTGAAAAAAAATGGGGCGTGCTGCTCCATTTTTTTTCTTGACAAATTCCCACTAATTAGCTATACTTTCCTCATGCATTTAATGCATAGTGAAATTATATGAATTCTAAATCTGAAACGGGGAGAAGAATCATGGGAACGTACACGATGTGTTGCTGTTGTTGCCGAATGTGCAGCAGCGGCGGGACGGAGACTGTATAACCGGTCTTTGGACAAATGAACAGCTCTGCACGGAACATCATCAGCAGCGGAGGGACTGGCCCCTGGGAAGCTGCAGCGGCGGGAAATATCCCGGATGCTTGGTCAGCGGGAAAGATCCCGGCAGATGAGTCAGTGCAGACCCATGGTTTTTCTATTGCGCGCCATCTGTCGGACAGGTGGCGCTTTTTTGCGGCCACCGGAGCAAAATACAGATGAGGTGGTTATCATGGCAAACGAAACGAAAATCCCGGCAGTCCGTCCCACAGGGCTGCTGGGCAGCGAAGACTGGTGGGCCGTATGGCTGGGCCTGTTCATTACGCTCCTGGGTCTGGGAAAGATCTGGGGCTTTGACCTTTTGGGATGGGCGGCCACCTTTGGAGTGTGGATCGATCCTGCCAAAGCGGTGGGCACCGGATCCAAGGCCTATGCCTGGCTGGGCAGTGCCGGGGCTCTGGCAGCCACCTGGGTGTTCACCCTGGCAGTCACCTCCCTGGGGGCTCATTTCATGAAGGCGGATGTGAAAAAATTCGCCGGGGGCTTTTCGGTGATCTACTGGATCACCATCCTGTCCAACATCCTGGGGAACTACGCCTACCTGGCCGCCACGCCCAAC
>NZ_FR902032.1:15457-30968 GCF_000437815.1 Acidaminococcus sp. CAG:542 | reverse complement strand
CTTCCACATCGGCTGGTCCCTGAGCCTGGGAGAACTGGGCTTTGTGTTCGCCCTGCTGGCCGGACTGGTAATCGGGAACTTCTTTCCCGGCCTGGCCAAATATCTCTCCCATGCAGGCAAACCGGAATGGTACATCAAGACCGGCATCGTGATCCTGGGAGCCAACATCGGGATCCAGGCCATCAGTGCCCTGGGTCTGGCCAGCACCGTAATCCTCCGGGGTTTGTGCGCCGTGGTGGAAGCCTACCTGATTTACTGGCCGGTGGTGTATTTTGTGGCCCGGAAATTCTTCAAGTTTACTCCGGAATGGGCCGCTCCCATGGCTTCCGGGATCTCCATCTGCGGGGTGGCCGCCGCCATTGCCACCGGCAGCGCCATCAAAGCCCGGCAGATCATCCCCACCATCCTGGCTTCCGTAATCATTGTGTTCGTGGCAGTGGAACTTTTGATCCTGCCCTTTGCCGCTGCCTATTTCCTGCCCGGGGATCCCATGGTGGCCGGCTCCTGGCTGGGTCTTGTGGTGAAAAGTGACGGAGGCGCCGTAGCTTCCGGGGCCATTGCGGACAGCCTGATCCGCAGCCGGGCCCTGGAACTGTTCGGGGTCCGGTACCAGGAAGGATGGATCCTCATGGCGGCCACCACTTCCAAAGTGTTCATCGACATTTTCATCGGAGTCTGGTCCTTTATCCTGGCGGTGGTCTGGTCCGTGTACCATCTGAATGATCCCAAGGCTGCTGCCGGCGGCGGAAAGGTATCCAAAAAGGAAATCTGGAACCGGTTCCCCAAATTCATCCTGGGCTTCGTCCTGGCTCTGGTGGGGATCTTCCTGGCGGGCTGGGCCCATCCCTCCATTGTGGCCGGGGCCAAAGCCGGTGCCGGTCAGGCCAACCTGCTCCGGGCGGTGTTCTTCGGCCTGTGCTTCTTCTCCATCGGCCTGGTGACCAATGTGCGGAAGCTGTGGAAAGCCGGCCTGGGCCGGGTGATCGGGGTCTATTCCGTAGCCCTGGCCGGGTTCATCATCTGGGTGGGCCTGGGCATCTCCTACATTTTCTATCACGGCATCCTGCCGCCTACCCTGTAAGATCTTTTTGTGAGAAAGAAGGGATATAATATGGAAAGCGAAATCCTTACCAACGTCCATTCCACCGCCGATCAGTATTATGAAAGACAGGTGGTCCGTCCCACCGGGGCCAAAGTCCATGCCGCCCAACTGGAGGCTGACGAAGAAGAATACTTCCCCCTCCAGCCCATAGAGAAAAAACTCTGCGCCTGGTCCCTGGGAGTGGGACTGACGTTGATGGCCGTGTTCATCGGGGTGTTTGAGAGAATATAAAAAAAGAGCTGTTGCATGCGCAACAGCTCCTTTTTTTATTCCTTCCCAAACACCTGCTCTTTCAATCTCTTCCCTGTCTTGGTGACGGCCAGGCCGCCGCCGGCGGTTTCTCTCAGGGAGGCGGGGAGAGCGCTGCCCACAGCCCGCATGGCTTCTACACATTCATCCACCGGGATACAGGAACGGATCCCGGCCAGGGCCATGTCCGCTGCAGAGAAGGCGATGACCACCCCGCTGGCGTTCCGCTTGATGCAGGGGATTTCCACCAGTCCGGCCACCGGATCACATACCAGGCCCAGCTGGTTGGCAATGGCCATGGCACAGGCGTCCGCCGCCATCTGGGGAGTGCCCCCGGCCAGTTCCACCAGGGCTGCCGCTGCCATGCCGGAAGCACTGCCGCATTCTGCCTGGCAGCCTCCCTGGGCCCCGGCGATGCAGGCGTTCTGGGCGATGACCATACCGAAAGCGCCGGCGGTGAAGATGGACATGATCACATTCTTCCGGTCCATGCCCTTTTCTTCCATCATGGTCAGGAGACAGCCAGGGAGGATGCCGCAGCTGCCGGCGGTGGGGGTGGCCACGATCCGGCCCATGGAGGCATTGCAGCCTGCTACGGACAGGGCCCGGGCAATGGCGTGGTCGATGATGGTGCCGGAGAGGCCGCCGTTGGTCCGGGCGGTGTAGTCGTTCATTTTCCAGCCTTCCCCGCCGGTGAGTCCGGAAGTGGACTTCTGGTCTTTCTTTTCTCCGAATTTCACCGCATCGATCATTACGTCCAGATCGGTGGACATCCGGTCGAATAGTTCTGCCTGGCTTTGTTCCATGGATTCCGCCTGGTCAGCCAGGACCAGTTCGCTGATTTTTTTGCCGCTTTTTTCTGCGGCTTCCACCAGTTCAGCAATGGATGTATAGGTAAACATGGTTTCCTCCTTAAATGGCACGGATCAGGATTACGTTGGTAACGTACTGGACGGAACGGATGGCGTCGATTACATCCGCCGGGGGCATCCCGTCCACTTCGATGGTCATCATGGCAATGCCGCCCTTGACGGGACGGGTGAGCCGGAAGCTGCCGATGTTGATGTCCTTGTGTTTCTGCCACATAATATTGGTTACAGCCGCAATGACCCCCGGCCGGTCGTAATGGGGCACCAGGATGGTATTCCGTTCCCCGGTGAAGTCCACCTTCATGCCGTCCACATAGTCCACCCGGATGTTGCCGCCGCCGATGCTGGCTCCCTGGACCGTGTGCTGGCTGCCGTCAGCACAGGTCACCTGGATCCGGGCGGTGTTGGGATGGGAATTGGGGATCTCCGTGGGGATGTAGGTGTAATGGATGCCTTTTTTGTCCGCAATGGAGAAGATGCTGCGGATCTCTTCAGAATAGCTGTGGTACCCCAGGATCCCGGCCAGCAGGGCCTTGTCCGTGCCGTGGCCTTTGTAGGTTTTGGCGAAGGAACCGGACAGTTCGATTTTAATGTCCTTGGGCTCGCTCTGGAGCAGCTTGTTGGCCACCCGTCCCAGACGGACGGCACCGGCAGTGTGGGAACTGGAAGGACCGATCATCACCGGCCCGATAATATCGAAAATGTTCATGATGAACCTCCTGAAAGTGAAATAAAAAAACGTTCCATTCTCTCTGTCTGACCGGAACCGGACGCAGGGAGCAGGCTGTCAGGGAAATCCGGTAAAACAGGAAGGATTGTCGGATGTTTCCCTGACAGCATACCCATGGTGCCTGAATCTTGTCAAGCAGACAACTGCAGAAGGGGATCAGATGGAGATGGAACGCTTTTGACGGAAATTATTTTTTGATCCAGGTTTTGTAGATTTTGTCCACCACTACGGCGATGGCATTGTCCCCGGATACGTTGCAGGCGGTCCCGAAGGAATCCTGGGTAATGTACAGGGCAACCATCAGGGCGCAGATGGGGCCGTTGGGGTCGCCCTGTTCTTTCCCGAAGATCATCCACAGGAAGGGCAGGGCCGTCATGATGGAACCGCCGGGAGCACCCGGAGAAGCCACCATGGCAACCCCCAGGGTCATGATGAAGGGAATGACCGTGCCCAGGTGGATGGGGATCTGGTACATAAGGCAGACCGCCGTGGCACAAGCAGTAATGGTGATCATGGAACCGCACATATGGATGTTGGCGCACAGAGGGATCACGAAGTTGCGGATCTGTTCGCAGACGCCGTCAGCCTTGGAGCATTCCAGGTTGACCGGAATAGTGGCTGCGGAAGACTGGGTCCCCAGGGCGGTGGTATAGCCCGGGATCTGGTTCTTCATCAGGGTGAAGGGGTTTTTCCCGCTGAAGGAACCGGCAACCATGAACTGTACGAACAACAGAATCAGATGCATGGCGATGACCACCAGGAAAACTTTCCAGAGAACACTCAGGATCACGAAGGTCTTGCCGGAACGGGTCATGTCCACAAAGGTGCCGCAGATGTACAGCGGCAGGAAGGGAACAATGGCATGGGTCAGGACCTGGTCGATGATCTTGGAGAAATCTTTAAAGCAGTTGTACAGGGTATCCCCGATTTCCTTGCCCCGGAGGGAAGACAGGCACAGGCCCACGATGAAGGCCAGCACCACAGCAGAGATGGTGTCCAGGATGGGCGGAATGGAAATGGAGAAGAAGGGCGGCAGGCTCTTGCCGGCAGTCTTGGCCAGTTCTTCCAGCACCCCGGCGCTGATGAAGGACGGGAACAGGGTGTCTGCTACGGTAAAGGAGAAGGTCCCGCCAATCAGGGTGGAACCGTAGGCGATAATGGCGGTAATCAGGAGCAGCTTGCCTGCGCCCTGGCTCAGATCTGCGATGCCCATGGTCACATAGGCCAGAATCATCAAAGGAATGACGAATTTCAGGAAATTGCTGAAGATGCCGGAAAGAGTAACGACGGTACGGCAGACATCTTCCGGCAGATACTGCCCAATAAGGATACCAATGATAATGGCGATGATGATTTTTGGTACAAGACCGAGTTTCATGAAAACTAACCTCCCCTGAACTTGACAAACCGCTTCCCGCCGGCTGGGAAGCTTGCGTTTGACTTTTCTGTTTATTCAGTGTACTATGGTTGTACTCATAAAGCAAATTAATAAACTCGATTTAATCGATGAAAATTTTTAATAACAACAAGGGGCTGTTGACAAAATGGAACTAAGAGAATTAAAAAGCTTTCTGAAAATTATGGAACTGGAAAGTTTCTCCCGGGCGGCGAAGGAACTGGGGTACTCACAGTCCGCCCTCAGTGTACAAATTCATTCTCTGGAAAATGAGCTGGGGGTCCGTCTTTTTGACCGGCTGGGCAAGCAGGTAACTCTGACTCCTCCTGGCAGGCAGCTGGCCCGGCGGGTACTGCCCATTCTCCAGGAGGTGGAGGAACTGGAGAATGTGATGCACAACCGGCCGCCGGCAGAAGCCCTGCGGATCGGCATGATCGAAAGCCTGTGCAAGGCCCACATGCCCCAGGTGATGGATTACGTATGCCGGAACCTGCCCCAGCTCCATATCACCATCACCATCGATTCGCCCAGTGTGCTGCTGGACGCCCTGAACCACAACAAGGTGGATCTGGTGTATGTACTGGACAAGCCTTTATATGATGGAAAATGGGAAAAGGTTTTCCAGAAACAGGAGAATATTGTGTTTGTGTGTTCTGTGGATTCTCCGCTGGCCCGGGAAAAAGACCTGAAACTGGACCAGGTGATCCGCCAACCCTTTTTCCTGACGGAAAAGGCAGACAACTACCGGCTGAGCCTGGACCAGCAGCTGGCGGCCCGGCAGCTGGCCCTGAACCCTATATTGGAAGTCAGCGATACCGGATTCATCCTGGATATGGTCCAGCGGGGACTGGGCCTGTCCTTCCTGCCCCAGTACGTGGTGGAAAACAGCCCCTACCGGGACCGGCTGCAGATCCTCCAGGTGAAGGATTTCCACATGCACATGTACCGGCAGCTGTTCTACCACAAGGACAAATGGCTGACCCAGGCCATGAAAGTGTTCCTCCGGCTGGCACTCCGGGAGAATCCTCCGGACAAAGGGGAGAACCCCCCGGATTTTTCCTGGAATAGGGAGAAGGACTCTTGCACGGACAAGGGGAGTATGATATAATTGTCAAGCGTTAATGTCGGGATATATTAATGCAATTTCAGAAAGAGGTGTTTCATAATGAAAAAGGGTATCCATCCTAACTACGGTGAATGCACCGTGATTTGTGGCTGTGGGAATACATTCAAAACTGGCAGTGTGAAAAAGGAACTGCGGGTGGACGTTTGCTCCAAATGCCATCCTTTCTTCACTGGTAAGCAGCGTGATATGTCTGCCAGAGGCCGGATCGAAAAATTCAACAAACGGTACGGCAAAGACGCAAAATAAAAAATGCGCTTGAACAGGGAGTGACTTGCAGACATTGCAGCACTCCTTTTCTTGTATCCAGGGAGTCATGGTATGACCAAAAAATTAAGTGTCGGTGGCCAGGCGGTCATCGAAGGAGTGATGATGCGGGGACCGGGGAAGATTGCCGTAGCGGTGCGCAAACCCAACGGAGAGATTACCGTGGACCTGAAGCCTGCAGGAAGCATCAGCGACCGGTATCCCATCCTGAAGAAGCCCTTCCTCCGGGGGGTGGTTTCCCTGGTGGAATCCCTGGGGTACGGCATGAAGGCTCTGTCTTTTTCCGCCCAGGTATCCGGGGACGAAGAGGACGGGGAAGAATCCATGAGCAGCCTGGAAATGGCAGGGACCATGGCGGTTTCCATCGGACTGGCGGTGCTGCTGTTCGTGGTGCTGCCCACCGGGGCCATGAAGCTGCTCCAGAACCAGGGAGTGGGGCCCATGGTCCTGAACCTGTGCGAAGGGCTTATGCGGCTGGCCATTTTCCTCCTGTACATCTGGGGGATTTCCCGGCAGAAAGACATCCAGCGGGTGTTCCAGTACCATGGGGCGGAGCACAAGACCATCTATACCTATGAACACGGGCTGCCTCTGCGGGTGGAGAACGTACGGCCCTTTTCCACTCTCCATCCCCGGTGCGGCACCAATTTCCTGATGATTGTCATGCTCATCGGGATCTTCATCTTTGCCTTTCTGGGCTGGCCCAGCCTGTGGGAGCGGATCCTGTCCCGGATCCTCCTGATGCCGGTGGTGGCCGGGATCAGCTACGAAATCATCCGGTTTGCAGGAAAGCATATGGACAAGGCCTGGGTACGGGCCGCCATACTGCCGGGGCTGGCCCTCCAGAAACTGACCACCCGGCAGCCGGACGACGACCAGATCGAAGTGGCCATCGCTTCCCTGAAAGCGGTGCTGCCGCCGGAAGAAATCATTGAATGACGGGGAACGCCTATGTTTGAGAATTTGGATAAACTCCAGGACCTGGAAGACCGGTACCTGGACCTGGAAGCCAAGATCAGCGATCCGGAAGTGATCGCCCGGCAGGAGGAGTGGCTGAAATACACCAAGGCCCATTCCAAACTGACGGAGATCGTCACGGTGTACCGGGACTACAAAAAACTGGTGGACACCTGGAAGGACGATGAAGCCATTGTCAAAGCCAGGGAAGACCAGGAACTCACCGCCATGGCGGAAGAGGAAATGAAGGAACTCCAGCCTCAGCTGGAGGCCTATGAGGAAAAACTGACCCTGCTGCTTTTGCCCAAGGATCCCAACGATGAAAAGAACATCATCATGGAGATCCGGGCGGGAGCCGGGGGAGACGAAGCGGCCCTGTTTGCCGGGGACCTGTTCCGGATGTACACCCGGTATGCAGAACAGAAAGGCTGGAAGGTGGAACTGATGGATTCCAGTCCCACTGGCCTGGGGGGCTTCAAGGAAGTGGTGTTCATGGTGTCCGGCACCGATGTGTACAGCCACATGAAGTTTGAAAGCGGGGTCCACCGGGTCCAGCGGGTGCCGGATACGGAATCCCAGGGCCGGGTCCACACCTCCACGGTGACCGTGGCGGTGATGCCGGAAGCCCAGGAAGTGGATATCGAACTGAACCCGGCGGATATCCGGGTGGATACCTATCGGGCCGGAGGGGCCGGGGGCCAGTACGTGAACAAAACCGAATCCGCCGTCCGGATGACTCACATCCCCACCGGGATCGTGGCCCAGTGCCAGGACGAAAAATCCCAGGCCAAGAACCGGGAAAAGTGCCTGCGGGTGCTCCGGTCCCGGATCCTGGAAGCGGAACAGGAAAAACAGCGGGCGGCCACCGCGGCGGAACGGAAAAGCCAGGTGGGCACCGGAGACCGGAGTGAACGGATCCGGACCTACAACTATCCCCAGGGCCGGGTCACCGACCACCGGATCGGGCTCACCCTCCACAAGCTGCCGGACATCATCAACGGGGACCTGGATGAACTCCTGGATGCCCTGATGATGGCGGAACAGGCCAAGAAACTCCAGCAGGTGAAATAAGATGCAGGAACAAAGAACCGTTTGGACCATATTGAAAATCCTTCAGTGGACTCAGCAGTACTTCAGCTCCAAAGGCGTGGAAAATCCGCGCCTGGATGCGGAAGTGCTGCTTTGTGCTGTGCTGGACAAAAGCCGGATCCAGCTGTACACCAATTTCGATGAGCCCCTGGAAGAACAGGAACTGAAACAGTACCGGAGCTATGTGGCCCGGCGGGCGGCCCGGGAGCCGGTGGCCTATATTCTGGGACACAAAGGGTTCCTCCAGTATGATTTCAAGGTGACCCAGGACACCCTGATTCCCCGTCCGGAAACGGAGCTTCTGGTGGAACAGCTGGTGAGCCTGACCAAAGACCGGGGTCCGTTACGGATCCTGGATCTGGGCTGCGGCAGCGGGGCCATTGTCGATTCCCTGCTGGCAGAACTGCCGGAGGCTCATGGCACCGGGGTGGACATCAGCCCGGGAGCCGTGGAAGTGACCCGGGAAAACGCCCGGAGCCTGGGGGTGGAGGACCGGCTGGATACGGTGGTGTCCAACCTGTATGAAAAGGTCCCGAAGGAACCGAAGTTCCAGGTACTGGTCTCCAACCCGCCCTACATCCCGGAAGGGGATCTGGCCGGGCTCCAGGCGGAAGTCCACCGGGAACCCCGGCGGGCCCTGGATGGGGGCCGGGATGGCCTGGACTTTTACCGGCGGATCCTGAAGGATATCTGGGAGTATCTGGATCCCCAGGGCCTGGCGGCCTTCGAGATCGGCCAGGACCAGGGAGAGGACGTGGCCCGGCTGTGCCGGGAAGCGGGCCTGGATTGTGTGAAAGTACGGAAAGATTACGGGGACAAGGACCGGATGGTCTTTGCCGCCAAAGGGGGTTCTGTCTATGGAAACGCAGTGCTGGAAATTAAAGAACGATGAACCGCTGGATTCCCAGCTGGAACCGGCGGCTGCCCTGCTCCGGCAGGGAGAAGTGGTGGCCTTTCCCACGGAAACCGTGTACGGCCTGGGGGCGGACGGGCTGAACGGAGAGGCCTGCCGGAAAATCTTTGCCGCCAAGGGACGTCCGGCGGACAATCCCCTGATCCTCCACATCAGCGAAATGGAAGAGATCCGGCCCCTTACGTCCGGGCTTTCCCCCATGGCGGAAAAACTCATGGCTGCCTTCTGGCCCGGACCCATGACCCTCATTGTGCCCAAGTCGGAGATCATCCCGGATGTGGTCACTGCCGGTCAGGAGACGGTGGCGGTCCGGTTCCCCAGCAATCCTGTGGCCCGGGCCCTGATCCGGCTTACCGGACGGCCTCTGGCGGCTCCTTCCGCCAACAAATCCGGGAAGCCCAGCCCCACCAACGCCCAGGATGTGCTCCAGGACATGGAGGGCATCATCGGAGGAGTGGTGGACGGAGGCCCCTGTGACATCGGGGTGGAAAGCACCATCATCGACACTACCGGGAAAGAACCGGTGATCCTCCGTCCCGGGGGCATCACCGAAGAGATGATCCAGCAGGTGATGGGGGCCGTGGAACTGGACCCGGGACTGGTGAGCCCGGACCAGAAGCCCAAGGCTCCGGGAATGAAGTACCGCCATTATGCGCCCAAGGCCCCCATGGTGCTCATCGAAGGACCGGATGCGGGAGCAGGGGTGATCCGGGCGGCCATTATGGGGGAAGCCTGGGGACTGAAAGTGGGGGTGCTGGCCCTGGACGAAACGGTCCAACACCTGCCCCATACGCCCCATCTGGTGATCTGTGATGCCGGAAAGGATCTGAAGGATCTGGCAGAGAACCTGTACACGGAACTCCGGGAATTCGACCGGCAGCAGGTGGACATCATCCTGGGAGAAGGGGTCTCCACCCAGGGACTGGGCCTTGCCATCATGAACCGGATGCGGAAAAGCGCCGGTCACAACATCCTGGTCTACGACCGGGGGCTGTACAAAAAACAGAGCGGCCAGGTGCCGGAGTTTTTACAGGGAATGGTAATAGAATAACAGGTGTGTTACAATAAATATGATATGCGGCGAACGCATTTTACTTTGGAGTAGGGAGGCAAAACTTATGAAAATCATGATCGGCTGTGACCACGGCGGTTTTGAATTGAAGGAAGTTTTGAAGAAATATCTGGCGGACAAGGGCTATGAAGTGGAAGATGCAGGGGCTTACACCCCGGACCGGGTGGACTATCCGGACTACGCCAAGAAGGTGGGCGAAGGGGTGGCTGCCGGCAAGGCGGACCAGGGCATCCTGATCTGCGGCACCGGCTTGGGCATGTCCATTGCCGCCAACAAGATCCACGGCATCCGGGCCGCGGTGTGCGGAGACTGCTACAGCGCGGAAAAGGCCCGGGAACACAACAATGCCAATATCCTCTGCCTGGGGGCCCGGGTGCTGGGCACCGGCCTGGCGGAACAGATCGTGGATGCCTATCTGGGGGCTTCCTTCCTGGGCAGCTACCATACCCAACGGGTACAGAAGATCATGGACCTGGAGAAATAAGGTGAGACCATGAATCTGGAGGCACTTGCACAGGAAATCGAGGAAGATGCGGAAGAACTGATCGGTGTGGCCAAGGGCAGAGCCGGTCAGGTACTGGTGGTGGGCTGCAGCAGCAGCGAGGTGCTGGGAAACAAAATCGGCACCGGTGGTTCCATGAAAGTGGCCAAGGTGCTCTACACCACCCTCCGGAAAGTGTGCCGGAAACACAAGATGATCCTGGCCGCCCAGTGCTGCGAACATCTGAACCGGGCCCTGGTGGTGGACCAGAAGGCCATGGAGAAATTCGGCTGGCAGCAGGTGACGGTCCGTCCCATCGAACATGCCGGCGGGGCTTTTGCAGCCACGGCCTACAATGAACTGAAGAACCCGGTGGTGGTGGAAGAAATCCAGGCGGACATGGGGCTGGATATCGGCCAGACCCTGATCGGCATGCACCTGAAACGGGTGGCGGTGCCGGTGCGTCTGTCCCGGAAAAAACTGGGGAATGCGGTACTGACGGCAGCACGGACCCGGCCGCCTCTCATCGGTGGGGAACGGGCTGTGTACAAATAAGCGGAAGACCCTGAAAAGAGCCGATCCGTATCAATCCAGCGAGGAGAAAACGAGATGAACAACCAGAAACTGGGCCTGGCAGATCCCCAGGTGGCGGCGGCCATCGGGGAGGAACTGGGCCGGCAGCGTCACAAAATCGAACTGATTGCTTCGGAAAACTTTGTGTCCCCGGCGGTAATGGAAGCCATGGGGACCGTCCTCACCAACAAGTACGCGGAAGGGTATCCCGGCCACCGGTATTACGGGGGCTGTGAATACGTGGACAAGGTGGAAGAACTGGCCCGTCAGAGAGCCTGTGAGCTGTTCGGGGCGGAACACGCCAATGTGCAGCCTCACTGCGGGGCCAATGCCAACCTGGCCGCCTTCTTTGCCTTTGTCCAGCCGGGAGACACGGTGATGGGCATGAATCTGTCCGAAGGGGGCCATCTGTCCCACGGATCCCCGGTGAACATCTCCGGGAAGTATTTCCACATCGTCCCTTACGGAGTGGATCCTGAAACAGAACGGATCGACTATGACAAGCTGGAAAAAATCGCGGAAGAATGCCGACCCAAAATGATCATCGGCGGGGCCAGTGCCTATCCCCGGATCATCGATTTCGAACGGATGGCGGCCATCGCCCACAAGGTGGGGGCCTTCCTGATGATCGACATGGCACACATTGCCGGTCTGGTGGCGGCAGGACTCCATCCCAGCCCGGTGCCCTATGCGGATGTGGTGACCACCACCACCCACAAGACGCTTCGGGGACCCCGGGGCGGCATGATCCTGTGCCCGGAAAAATACGCCAAACAGATCGACAAGGCGGTGTTCCCCGGCACCCAGGGCGGCCCTCTCATGCACATCATCGCCGCCAAGGCAGTGGCTCTGGGCGAAGCCCTGAAACCGGAATTCAAGGATTACCAGAAACAGATCATCAAAAATGCCGCTGCCCTGGCGGAAGAACTGACCAAACAGGGTCTGCGGCTGGTTTCCGGCGGTACGGACAACCATCTGGTACTGGTGGATACCCGGTCCAAAGGCCTTACCGGCAAGGACGCGGAACACATGCTGGATGCCATCGGCATCACCTGCAACAAGAACACCATCCCCAACGACCCGGCCAGCCCCTTTGTGACCAGCGGCATCCGTCTGGGTGCGCCGGCTGCCACCACCCGGGGATTCCTGGAAGAAGACTTCCGGGAAGTGGCCCGGATCATCGGCCTGGTGCTCAGCAATCCTGGGAAAGAAGAAGCTCAGAAAGAAGCCGCTGCCCGGGTGGCTGCCCTGTGTGAAAAATACCCTCTCTATCCGAATCTGTAATTGGGAAAGGAACCTGAAACCATGCAAATCCATGTTGTGAACCATCCTCTGATCAAAGAAAAAATGACCCACTTGCGTGACAAAAAGACGGCTCCCCGGAATTTCCGCCGGTTGCTGGATGAAATCGCCCAGCTGCTGCTGTTCGAAGTGACCCGGGACCTGCCCATCCGGGAAGTGCCGGTGACCACTCCCATTGCGGAAACCACCGGGTATGCCTTGGACATCACCGGTATCACCGTGGTGCCCATCCTCCGGGCGGGGCTGGGATTCCTGGATGCAGTGCTGGACCTGATCCCGGAAGCACGGGTGGGGCATATCGGCCTGACCCGGGATGAAAAGACTCTGGAGCCCATCAAATATTACTGCAAGATCCCCAAGGACAAGGATGCGGAAATCATCCTCATCGACCCCATGCTGGCCACCGGCGGCAGTGCCGCTGCAGCCCTGTCCATGCTGAAGGCCGATGGCTACAAGCACTTCCGGTTCATGTGCCTGGTGGCCGCTCCGGAAGGGGTGGAACTGGTGAACAAACTGCACCCGGATGTGCCCATCTATACAGCGGCCCTGGATGATCATCTCAATGAGCACGGGTACATTGTGCCCGGGCTGGGGGATGCCGGGGACCGGGTGTTCGGGACGGTGGAATAAGGTATGGACAGACCTGACTGGGACAGTTATTTCATGGAAATCGCGGAAGTGGTTTCCAAACGGTCCACCTGCCTGCGGAGAAAGGTGGGGGCCGTGCTGGTGAAGGACCGGCAGATCCTGGCCACCGGGTACAACGGGACTCCAAAGGGGCTGCCCCACTGTGAAGTGGTGGGATGCCTCCGGGAAAAGCTCCATGTGCCCAGCGGTCAGAACCATGAGCTGTGCCGGGGCATCCATGCAGAGCAGAACGCGGTGATCCAGGCGGCGGTGAACGGGGTATCCACCCTGGGCGCCACCTTGTACTGCACCCATCAGCCCTGTGTGGTGTGTTCCAAGATCCTGATCAACGCCGGGATCAAGCGGATTGTCTACGCCAATCCCTACCCGGACAAACTGGCACAGGAAATGCTCCACGCGGATACTTCCCTGGAGCTGGAAGAGTTTCATAAGAAGTGAAGGGGGGCTTTGCCCCGGTCACTAGTCTCTAGTCTCCAGCCGCGAGACTCACGACTCGAGACCTCAAAAGGGGCTGTTGCACATGCAACAGCCCCTCTTTTATTCTGGAACCTGCCAAACGCAGGTTCCTTCCATTGGCTAGTGACTAGTGACTAGTGACTGATTTTATTGCCCCAAAGGGACAATAAAATCCCCACATTTTCCGTATCATACTCGATTTGCTCGGACCAGCGGCGGGGGGCTTCCAGCAGGTCTCCGGTGCGGGCGGCCTGGAGCAGGATAAACTGGGTGCTCTTTTGGGCGTAACGGGCCAGGATATCCATGCCGTAAGAGGCTTCCTTGTCCAGCTGCCGATAGAAAATGTACTGGTACAGACGGTCGAAGAAGAGCAGGGGAGCATTCTCCGCAAAAGTATGGTACCGGTCCAGGGCCCCCTCCAGGTCCCTTTCAATTTTTTGGAGGTCCCGGGTCCAGGCTTGGTCGATGGGCTCTGTGGCGGAAAGTTCCCGGATCATTACTTCCAGCTCTTTCCGGGTCAGATCCGGAGAAAAATGGAGCTTTGCTTCCGGCAGGTCCTCCAGCCCCATTTCTTCCAGCAGTTCCGGAAAGGTGAAAACATCTCCGGTTTCTTCCTGGGTAAAGTGGAGGGGCCCCGGCAGCGCCACCATGACCTCGCAGGTCTTCTCACAGCACAGGCCGGTGCCGCAGAGAATGTATTCATACACATAGGTGAAGAACCGGGGATGGACGGTGCAGATATCGCAAAGGGCGTCTTCCCCCAGTTCCTTGATCACCCGGCACAGTCCGTCCGGATCCAGCAGATGGCAGTATCCCTGGGGATTCAGCCGGAAATGCCAGGTGCCGTCTTCCCGGACCATGGACCGGCGCAGGTCGTCCCCCAGCTTTCCGGGCAGTTGCCGGTAGTATTCCGCCGTGTCTTCATCGATGTCGATTTCCCACACCTGGCAGCAGGTATGGCGGCAGGACCCTCCTTTGCAGGCAAAATCGTTGAACCCTTCCGGGATGATGGAAATCATGGAAACCCCTCCTTTTGACATGACATCATTATAACACGGAAGTTTTGCTGAAAAAATTGGAACACTTTCACAGTTTATGGTAAAATATAAGCTAGGTTTGTGTGTGATTTTAGCGTGCGGCTCCTGGGAGAGCTGCAAAAGAAGTTCGAGGGGATTGACCATGATCAAGAGAGAAAAAACCGCAGTGGAAGCAGCCAGACACCCGTACAAGACCCGCAACGGCGGGGCCACGGTCACTGTTTTTGTGCCTTATGACTGCCGGAACCACTGCCCGTTCTGTGTGAATAAAGAAGAGTATGCCGATATGACGGGATTTTCCCTGGAGGCCATCTGTGAAAGCATCCGGAAAATGGATGCCCTGACTCCTTACTGCGACTTTGTCTTTACCGGAGGGGAGCCCCTGGCCAACCTGAAAAGTCTCCAGGTGATGCTGGACCAGGTGTCCGATACCCATAAAGTGTACATCAACACCACCCTGCCGGTAAGCCGGGAACAGAGCGAAGAGGAAGTGCTGGCCTTCCTGGAGAAGAATGCCGGGAAAATCACCTGCCTCAATATCAGCCGGCACATGCAGCACTATGTGGAGGAATCCAATGACGGACTCCTGGCCCGGCTGCCGGTCCGGTTCCGGATCAACTGCGTCCTGTACAAGAAGTATCCCAAGGATCAGCTGATTCCCTTTATGGAACGGTTCCGGAAGGTCCACGCCCCTTCCATCCAGTTCCGGTTCGACTATACGGAGACCACCCCGGAAAACCTGTATGACGAACCCCATGACCAGATTCTCCGGGACCTGAAGCAGGTGGCCTGTTACACCGGTCTGGACGGCTGCCGGATGCGCTGCGGGTTCCATTTCAAATACAAGGATCTGGAGCTGGTGTACCACAAGACCCTGCCCTACAGCACCATTGTGGAAAAGGATCCGGCAGACGGGGAAACCTATGCCATCCTGTACGATATCCTGATCAAGCAGAATGGACGGATCGATTCGGACTGGGATGGCACGGTAATGGATCTGGACGCCTACGCCCGGTGCAAGTTCGAGCCCTACGATCTGAAATGGCTGGAACGGGTGCCCGCCCGTCAGGTGGAAGAAGAGAAAGAAGAACTGTTGGGGGCCCAGCCCTGTACGGCAGTGTGAAAGAGGGGTGTTGCGCAGGCAACACCCCTTTGCTATAATGGGGAAAAATCCAAGAAGCATGGTAGGAAAGGAAGATTGTTATGAAACTTGACCAAGTGCGTGCCAAAATCGATGCCATCGATCC
>NZ_FR902032.1:10122-15412 GCF_000437815.1 Acidaminococcus sp. CAG:542 | reverse complement strand
GGGCTCTTCTCATGGAGCGGCTGGACTGTTCCAAACTGGTGGCGGAAGCCAAACAGGAAGCCGGGGAGACCAACATTTACCGGGCGGACCGGGAACAGGCCATTCTGGAAAAACTCTCCCAGGGCGTGCCGGAAGACCGGCTGCCGGAATACCTGGCGGTGGTCCGGAAGATCATGGAAACCAGCCGGATGTACCAATACGGCATGCTCTTTGACTGGAATCCCCAACTGTTTGCTCAGCTGGCCAAAGACATTGACATCCACTCCGGAGGCACCCGGGTGGTGGTCCGGCTCACCCGTCCGGATCAGCCCAATGCCATGAGCAGTATCCTGAACATGGTGGGGGATTACGGGTACAACATGCAGTACATGGAACTGCTCCATTTCAATAAACCGGAAAAAACCGTCACTTTCGACCTGACCATCCTGGGGGATCTCAGCGAAACCAACATGCAGAAGCTTATGTTCCAGCTGTCCAAGGAAAGCCAGGATTTCCGGATCCTGAAAAACGAATAAGAGGGAATCATGACTAAATCCCAAAAAGATCTGTTCTGGCTGGCGGCTTCCCTGGCCGCCGGCTTTGCCGTAAGACTGCTGCCGGCACCGGCTCCCTTGACCCAGGAGGGGCTGGCGGTGCTGGGCATCTTCCTCACCTCCCTCATGATGTGGATCACCATTTCCATTGACTGGCCCAGTCTGATCACCGTGTTCCTTCTGGGCTTTTTGCCCCATTTCGGGTTCGGGAACACCCTGAAGGGAACCTTCGGGAACACCACCGTGGCCTTCCTGCTGTTCACCTTCATGCTGGTGTATCCCCTGTCCCAGACCCATTTTGTCCGGCGCTGCACGGTGACCTTCATCACCAACGCCATTGCCCGGCGGGGCCCCTGGTCTTTTGTCACCTTCCTGTTCTTTGCGGTGACTTTCATGGGGCTGTTCATTTCTCCTTCCGTGCTGTTTGTGGCCTTCATGCCTTTTCTGGAAGACATTTTCCAGGTGCTGGAGCTGAAGAAGGGGAGCCCTTCTGCCAATATGATCATGCTGGGGACGGCCTTCTGCATCAGCCTGTCCTCTGGGATGACCGCCATCGGCCATGTGTGGCCCACTATGGCCATGGGGTACTATACGGCAGCCACCGGACGGGATGTGAACCAGTTCCAGTACATGGCCATGGGGATCCCCACCGGGGTGCTGCTGGTGATTTTGCTGCTGCTGGTGTTCAAGTTCCTGTACCGGCCGGCGGATATCCAGGCCATCGACCCTCAGAAGGCCATGGGACTCCGGGGCACTGTACCCCGGGCGGACAACCGGGAAAAGATCATCCTGGCCACCATGGCCCTGACGGTGCTCCTGTGGGTGGGGCCCAGCCTGGTAAAAGGCTGGAATCCGGGCCTGTATAAAATGATCAGCAGCTGGACCACTGCCATGCCGCCTCTTCTGGGGTGCATCATCCTGTTCATTGCCCGCCATGAGGGGAAACCCATTATGAACTTCAAAGAAGTGATGACCAAAGGGGTGCTGTGGGCTTCCATCGTCATGACCGGGGCCGCCACCATGCTGGGGTCCGCCCTGACCCACAACGAAATGGGCATCAAGGCCTGGCTCAGCGGCATGCTGGCGCCGGTAGCCAGCGGACTGCCGGTCCTGGGGCTGATTTTGTTCTTCTTTGCCTGGTGTGTACTGGAGACCAACTTTTCCTCCAATATCGTCACTACCACCGTAGTCAGCGCCGTGGCCCTTTCTGTGTGCCAGGCTCTGCCGGCGGGAGTGATTTCCGTAGGGGCGGTAGTGTGTCTCATCGGTTTCGGGGCCGGGATCTGCAACATGACCCCGGCGGGCCAGTCCACCATCAACACCGTGGCCATCGGGTCCGGCTGGACCACCGCCCGGGATATGTTCATCTGGGGAGGCATCTTCGCCCTCCTGGCCATTCTGGTGATGACCTTTGTGGGATATCCCATCGGGAGTGTGGTTCTGGGGTAAGAGGGGGGTGTGAAGAAATTCACACCCCCGGTCACTCGGCCAGTGACCAGTGACCGCTGACCAGTGACAGAAAGGGGCTGTGAAAAAATGATTTCTCATTTTTTCACAGCCCCTTCTTTTTGCTATAATAAACAGTATGGATAAGACAGGAGGTTGGAAAAGATGATCAGATTTTGTCCTCACTGCGGGAAGGAACTGGAGCCCGGGGTACGGTTCTGCCCTTCCTGCGGGAAAGCGGTTCCGGAAATACAGAGCCAGGGAGCAGAGAGCACCCGGCCGTCTGCACCGGCGGGAGGGAACCCTGCCTCTGCCAACAGGAACAGGATCCTGGCAGGAGGGCTTGTCGTCCTGCTGCTCCTGGGCGGAGGAGCCTTTTACTTCCAGCATCAGAAATCCCAGGAAGCGTCCCAGGCAGCAACTATGGCGGCTCAGGAAGCCAAAACGGAAAAGACGGAAAAAACGGCGGAGCCACAGGAAACCAAAGACCCTGTCGGGACCGTCCAGAAAATCCTGGATCAGGAAGGTCTTTCCGGAAAGGTGATGGCCACCTCCTATGGTCATGATCCCAACGGCAGTCTGAGCCTGATCGGGGGCAAGGGACGCCGGCTGCTGGTCATTGATGAAAAAAATCACCAGAAGGCTTTTGTGGATGCCACGTCCAGGCTGTACCAGTTCATCAATCATCGTACCGGGAACCTGCCTCCTGTCACCTTTCAGATGCGGGTCCTCAGCGAGCAGCCAGGCGACGATGAAAAAGCCGGGTATTGGGATGGAACCAGCCATGTAATTCCCGTTTATGCCCAATATTCCTTCGATGGGGAGGGAAAAGTGGTCCCGGGGATGCTGAATACGGGAGCTGGCGCCAGACCGTCCCATTACCATGACTATCTCAAAGAACAGCGCCATGTGGATCTGGCCAATCTGGTCCTTACAGAAATGCAGGCCCTCCACGAAAACGCCGATGCCAATCATGTGCAGCTGTAATCCCTGCAAATTTTCAAGAAAGAGGTTTTGACCCTATGGAATTTTTTCTTTTTGTACTGCTTCTGACCCTGGTTTCTTTTTCCATGGCTGTGCTCTGCTATGGACTGACCATGCGGTTTTTCAACGGATCCAAACTGGCCCGGTACATTCTGACCCCTCTGGCAGTGGTGGGGTGGGACTTCCTGGTGGTAATCCAGGACCAGACCATGCGGTGGGTTTTGGGGCTTCTGCCCATTGCTGCCCTGGCGGCCCTTTTCCTCTACGCCCGGAAAAAGTATGCGGAGGATCCGGAACCGCTGGAACTGGCCCGGAGACAGAACGGCTTTACCCCGGATCGGAAAATGCGCCGGTACCAGAAAAGAAATCAGAAAAAAAGCAAAAAATAAAAGGGATTTTTCGCAAAAAGGCGAATAATATCCATAAAGAGCAAGGAAGGGGATGAATGTATATGTTCCAAAAAATCTTGGTGCCGGTAGATGGATCGGATACGGCGTGGAAGGCCCTGAAAACAGCGGCAGCGCTGGCGTCCAGATTTCAGGGAGAAATCCGGGTATTCACTGTTATGGAACCGTACAACAGCCTCAGCCTGTTCCAGATTACCCTGGATCAAAACCTCATGGACCGCAGCAACCGGGAAATGAAAAAAGCCAGTCTGGCGGTCCTGGATACGGCCAAAGAAAAACTCACGGAATATGGCTTCCATGGCAAGGTTTCCTATGAAGACGGTGAAGGAAATCCGGCAGAACTGATCCTGGAGAAGTCCCGGGAAGACGGCTGTGACTCGGTGGTCATCGGCAGCCGGGGCCTCAGCGGGATCACGGAATTCCTGTTGGGCAGTGTCAGCTCCAAAGTGTCCCAGTATGCGGAAGTACCTGTATTCGTAGTGAAATAAAGGGGGAGATTCTATGTTCAAAAAAATCCTGGTGCCGGTGGATGGTTCCCAGACTTCTTGGAAGGCTCTGGAAACGGGGAAATCCCTGGCGGAAAAATATGACGGCGTCCTGGTGGTCATTACGGTGATGCTGCCCTACGGGGCCGGCGGCCTGCTCCAGATGTCCCTGGACCAGACCCTGATCGATCAGAACAATGCAGCTATGAAAAAAGCCGGTTTTGCCACCCTGGAACTGGCCAAGGAAAAACTCAGCGGCTATAAGGGTGAAGTGGAATATGTGGAAGAAACCGGGAACCCGGCGGAACTGATCCTGGACGCCTGCAAGAGCAAGGGCTGCGATACCATCGTCATCGGCAGCCGGGGCCTCAGCGGAGTGGAGGAATTCCTGTTGGGCAGTGTCAGCAGCAAGGTGTCCCAGTATGCCAAAGTCCCTGTTATGGTAGTGAAATAACCTGACAAAAAAATTGCTGCTTCGGCAGCAATTTTTTTTCGGAAAAAGCAGGAATTTACAATCTTTCGGTGAATATACTCTATAAGAAAGAAAAAATTGTAACGAAAAATGCGTTGGAGGTGGTTGTATGTTTGAAAAAATCTTGGTTCCGGTGGATGGGTCTGAAACGTCCTGGAGAGCCCTGGCGGAAGCCCGGGAACTGGCGGAAGCCTTCAAGGGAGAACTGCTGGTGGTGAACGTAATCCAGCCCTACAACAATTCGGCCATGCTGGTGGTGCCTTTGGATCAGGCAACCATCAGTCAGGGAAATGAAGAACTGACGAAAATCGGCAACAGTGTCCTGGATACAGCCAAAGAAAAGCTGAAGGACTTCAAAGGCAAGGCAGAATTCGACCTGGAAGTGGGCCATCCGTCTGAACGGGTGCTGGCCGTATGCAAGGACAAGAAATGTTCCGCCATCGTCATCGGCAGCCGGGGCCTCAGCGGCATTGCGGAATTCTTCCTGGGCAGCGTCAGCAGCAAGGTGTCCCAGTATGCCGATGTGCCGGTGCTCATTGTGAAATAACCCAAGATTGTTCCGGAAAAGGGGGAATATCTTATGATCAACAAAATCCTGGTTCCTGTAGACGGTTCGAAAATTGCCCTCCGGGCTCTGGATTTTGCCATGGAACTTGGCAGCAAATTCGGATCCCAGATCATTGTGATCAATATTGACGTGCCTTATGACCTGAGCCGGATCAAACCTCCCCGGAAGGACAAAAACGGCAATATCATCCCGCTGGAAGCGGCTGCTCCCACTCCGCTGGAAGAAGCAGAACGGGAAGCCAAGAAAGTTTCCTACAGCACCATCACCTTCAAGAAAGTGGTTGACATCGATCCGGCAGAACGGATTTGTGGGGAAGCCGAGAAGGATGATGTGGACATGATCATCATGGGCAACCGGGGTATGGGTGTACTGGCAGGGTTCTTCCTGGGCAGTGT
>NZ_FR902032.1:0-10103 GCF_000437815.1 Acidaminococcus sp. CAG:542 | reverse complement strand
TTCCTGGGCAGTGTCAGTACCAAGGTATCCCAGAGCGCTCATTGCCCGGTGACCATCGTAAAGTAAGAAGGAACCGGCCACAACTCCAAACGCGGGAATAAAAAGGGGGTGTTGCACATAAGGTGCAACACCCCCTTTGGTTACAGGTGTGAATTTTTTCACACCCCTTTTTTCTTCAATCTCATTCTGGCCCGTCTGTGGAGCAGGAACAGGGCCAGCAGCAGAAGACCGATGCCGGTGATGAGGGTCAGGACCACGCTGCCCCCGGAGAAACCGGCGGCCAGGTAGGCCATGAAACAGCAGGCGGCCACCAGGCAGGCGTAGGGGATCTGGGTCCCCACATGCTGGATGTGGCTGCATCCGGCCCCGGAAGAGGAGAGGATGGTGGTGTCAGAAATGGGGGAGCAGTGGTCCCCGAACACGGAGCCGGCCAGGGTGGCGGACAGGGTCACGGTCATGATGGTGGGAGTGGCGGACTGGCAGATGAACACCACAATGGGGATGAACAGACCGAAGGTGCCCCAGGCAGTACCGATGGAGAAGGAAAGCCCGGCTGCCACCAGGAATACAATGGCCGGCAGCAGTTCCATGGGTAGATGGCTGGTCTGGACCAGCATGCCAATGTATTTCCCGGTGCCCAGGTAGTTCTGGCACAGGGTGCCGATGGTCCAGGCCAGGGTCAGGATGATGTAGGCAGGGACCATGGTGTTGATCCCGGCACCGATGCTGTCCATGAACTGCCGGAAGCTCAGGAGCCTGCGGGGAACGAACTGGACAAAGGCCACCACCAGGGCCCAGAACCCGCCCAGCACCAGCGCGGCGGAAGAATTGCTGTTGCCGATGGCGGCCTGGAAGGAGAGCCCTTTGGACCAGTAGCCTCCGTTGTACAGCATGGCCAGGATGGTAAAGACGATGAGAGCGGCAATGGGGATCAGCAGGTCATACACGGTGCCTTTGGCAGTCACCGGCTGCTGCTGTTCCCGGGCTTTCTGATCAATGGCGCCCAGTTCTCCTTTGGTTTCCGCCAGGTCTTCCACTGTGGCCATGGGCCCGAATTCCAGGTCCGTAACGGACAGGACGGTGACCATCAGGATGGACAGGATGGCGTACATGTTGTAGGGGATGGTGGCGAAGAAAGCGGACATTTCATTGGGGAAGGCGCCGGTTTCGTACAGGGTGGACCCTACGGCAGCAGCCCAGCTGGAAATGGGGGCGATGATGCACACGGGGGCGGCGGTGGTATCGATGATGTAGGCCAGCTTGGCCCGGGAAATCCGGTACTTGTCCGTTACCGGCTTCATGACCGTACCTACGGTGAGGCAGTTGAAATAGTCATCGATGAAAATCAGGATCCCCAGGATGCTGGTGGCCAGTTCTGCAGCCCGGCGGCTGGTGATTTTTTTGGTGGCCCACTGACCGTAGGCCTGGGAACCGCCGGCCTTGTTCACCACAGCCACCAGGGAGCCCAGCAGGGCCAGGAACAGGATGATGTTGAACTTGTCCGGAGTACCGACGGTTTTGGACATGATCTCAAAGGCGGCGGAGCTCATGTCCACCAGGCCTCCGCCGGAAGCGGCCGCATAAATCAGACCGCCGGACAGGATCCCCAGCATCAGGGAGGAAATCACTTCTTTGGTGATGAGCGCAAGAGAAATGGCAATAATCGGGGGCAGCAGGGACAGGATCCCCACATCTACAGGTTCCATAATTGACTCCTTTTCTTACAGGGTATAGATTGATTTTGGAAAAAATATGTTTTATTTTATCATATTTCTACCGTCATTTCACAAAGACGACGAAATTTGTTGAAAAACTTTCAGACTATGTTATAGTAAAAGAATAAAAATATGAATGAGGGAGATGCTTATGGAGAATTTGTTTGCATGGATCAACTCTGTCCTGAAGTTCGTCGGCCCCCTGTCCGACTTCTTCTGGGACATTCCTACCCAGTTTGCATGGTACAAAAACCTGCCCCTGTTGGGAAGCTTTTCGTTCGCCATTATTGTGCTGGTAGGATCCGGCATCTATTTCACCTGCCGGCTCCACTGTATCCAGCTGACCCATATGGGAACGGCCATCCGGCTGCTGGTCCACCGGCGCAGTGCCGCCACCGGGATCTCGCCGCTGGCGGCCTTTATGCTCAGTTCCGCCATGCGGGTGGGCCCCGGGAACATCCTGGGGGTCACCGGGGCCATTTCCGTAGGGGGACCGGGAGCCCTGTTCTGGATGTGGGTATCTGCGTTCTTCGGCATGGCTACCGCCTTTGTGGAAGGGACCATGGCCCAGCTGTTCAAGGAAAAACGTCAGGGACAGTTTGTAGGGGGACTGCCCTTTTACGGACGGGCTCTTTTCGGAGGCAGCCAGGGTGTGGGCATCTTCCTTTCTCTCCTGTACATCTTCTATGCCCTGGGATGTCTGCCGGCCCAGGGATACAATGTGGTTTCTTCTGTAGGGGCCATCGGGTCCATGGTCAGCGGTACGGAGATTCCCACCAACTCCCTCTTCTATTACGGCACGGCAGCTGTGGTACTGGTCTTTACTGCCCTGCTGGCCTTCGGGGGCATCAAAAAGGTGACAAAGGCCACCAATGCCATGGTTCCGGTGATGGCGGTGGTATACGTGGCCACTACGGTGCTGCTGATTGTGGGCAATGTACGGTCCGTTCCTTACTTTTTTGAAGCGGTGTTTGCGGGAGCCTTCCGGCCGGAAGCCTTTTTCGGCGGGGTGTTCGGTACCGTCCTGGTCCAGGGAGTGAAACGGGGGCTGATGAGCAACGAAGCGGGCCAGGGGACCATTACCATGTCCGCCGCATCCGCCGATGACGAACATCCCTGCGAACAGGGGCTCCTGTCCGCTGCCGGGGTGTTCCTGGACACTCACATCATCTGCACCATGACCGGGTTCATTGTGATCATGGCCCATGCCTGGACCCAGGATCCTGCCGCCTGGAAAGCCGCCGGGAAGCTGCCCAAATATCTCCTTTCCGTGACCCAGCTGACGCCCACTGCCGGGATCAATACGGCGGTGAACCTGGCCCTTACCCTGTGCTTCTGCCTGTTTGCCTACACCTGTCTCATCGGAATGGTGTCCTTTTCGGAAATCGCCGCTGCCCGTCTGAGCAAAAATCCCCAGGTGATCGTCACTGTCCGGTGCCTGTGCCTGCTGGTGGCCGCCTTCGGCATCCTGGTGAACATTGCCGGCTATGACCTGAGCAACCTGTGGGCCTTCTCCGACCTGGCCAACATCATCATGGTCTACTGCAACGTGCCCCTTTTGTACAAGGGATTCCAGTACGTGCTGAAAGCCCAGCGCCACTTTGTCAGCGAAAGCCCTGAACCCTTCGACGGAAAAAAGATCCTGGGCATTGATACCCCCTGCTGGCCGAGAAAATAAGGGGGTGAAAGATTCGCGACCCGCGACCCAAAAATGGGGCTGTTGCTTATGCAACAGCCCCATTTTTTACTTCCCTTCTTTGATCTCCTTCAATGCTTCAGCCATCCGTTTTACCCCTTCCACAATCCGGTCATCAGGCATGTTGGAGTAGTTGATCCGCATGTGCCGGTCGTTCTTGATGTTGGGGTAGAAGAATTCGCCCAGTACACCGGCCACGTTCTTTTCGATGCACTTGTCGAACACCTTCCGAGCGCTGACCCCTTCCGGGAAGGTCAGCCACAGGAACAGGCCCCCTTCCGGATGGGTCCAGGTGGTGCCGTCGGTGAAGGTTTCTTCCATGGTCTTCAGCAGCAGGTCACGGCGGTGCTTGTACAGCTTGTTGATTTCCGCCACATGGTCATCCAAGCTGTATTCATCCATGTACCGGTCGATGATGGCCTGGTCAAAGGCGGAGGTGTGCAGGTCGGCACTCTGTTTTACCTTGACGAATTCCTTCATCAGGGTGGTGGGAGCGGCCAGCCAGCCAATCCGCAGCCCCGGGCAGAAGGTCTTGGAGAAGGTCCCCATGGCCATCACCAGGTCTTTGGTGTCCATGCTCTGGAGGGAGGGGAGGGTTTCCCCTTCATAGCGCAGTTCCCCGTAGGGATTGTCTTCCAGCACCGGGATATTGTATTTGTTGACGATTTCCATGAATTTCTGCCGCCGTTCCAGGCTCCAGCAGATGCCGGTGGGGTTCTGGAAATCCGGGATCACATAGATCAGTTTGGCCCGGGGCGTTTCCGCCAGGATCTTGTCCAGTTCTTCCGGGATCATGCCCTTTTCGTCAGTGGGGACTTCCTTGAACACCGGCTGGTAGGCCTTGAAGGCATTGATGGCAGCCAGGTAGGTGGGGCTTTCCATCAGCACCACATCCCCTTCGTCAAAGAAAATCTTCCCGGCCATGTCCAGGTTCTGCTGGGAGCCGGTGGTGATCAGGATGTTTTCCGCTTTCAGATGGGATTTGTATTTCCGGTTCATCCGGTCGGCAATCTTGGCCCGGAGGGTGGGACGGCCTTCTGTGGTGGCGTACTGGAGCACCTTGTGGCCTTCAGCGGCGCAGACTTCCTGACACACCTTGCCGATTTCTTCCACCGGGAACAGTTCCGGTGCCGGCAGCCCCCCGGCAAAAGAAATCACTTCCGGACGCTGGGTCACTTTCAGGATTTCCCGGACCGCAGAAGCCTGCATCCCGGCCATCCGTTTGGCAAATTTGTATTCCATAATAAAAACCTCCCCCAAAATCAGCTGTCTTTTCAGGACAGTACCAATTTCATTGTATCCTAGAAAATGCTATCACTATTGATTTTTACCGTCAAGAAAATGCATTTAATATATTGTATACAAAAGTCCTAAAGAGTTATTTCTGTACAGTTCTATACAAAAACAGAAGAATAGAAAAAATACAGTAATGTAGTATGGATTTATCAGCAGGCAACGGCCGCTGACCGTTGACGGGAACTGCTGCCCCCGCAACAGCTCCCCCTGTCCCTTTCAAATATGGTATAATAATATGATTAGAATAACACTGAGGATGGTGCGCAATGGACGAAAAATTCCTTCTTATTGACGGCAGCAGTCTGATCCACCGGGCTTTCTTTGCTCTGCCGCCTTTGACCAATAAAAAAGGGGTCAACACCGGGGCGGTGTACGGCCTGTGCAATATGATCCTGAAGCTGCTCCAGGAGATCAAACCCAGCTACATGCTGGTGGCTTTCGACAAATCCCGGAAAACCTTCCGAACGGAAAAATTCCCGGACTATAAGGGCCAGCGGAAGGCTACGCCTCCGGAACTGAAGGAACAGTTCCCTCTGTCCATCCGACTGCTCCAGGCCATGGGGATCCCCACCCTGGAAGTGGACAACTACGAAGCGGATGATATTATCGGCACCCTGTCCAGCGGGGCTCCGGACAGTGTCCAGGTCCGGATCGTCACCGGGGACCGGGATGAATTCCAGCTGATCAAAAACAATGTCCAGGTGCTGTTCACCAAAAAAGGGATTTCCAATATTGCCGTCTATGACGAAAAGGCCTTCGGGGAAGAATACCAGGGACTGGAACCCCGGCAGATCATCGACCTGAAAGGGCTCATGGGGGATACCAGCGACAACATCCCCGGGGTACCGGGAGTGGGCCCCAAAACGGCCCTGAAGCTGATTGCCCAGTACGGCACCGTGGAAAACACCCTGGACCATGCGGAAGAAGTGAAGGGAAAAGCCCTTCAGGAGAAGCTCCGGAACAACCGGGATCAGGCCCTTTTGTCCAAAGACCTGGCCACCATCTGTCTCCAGGTACCCATTGAAAAGGATCCGGCGGCCTATCCTCTCACAGGTCTGACGGAAGAAAGCCGGAAACTGATGCAGGAACTCCAGTTCAAGAACCTGTGGGACCGGTTCGTACCGGTACTGGGCTGCGCAGCAGGCACGGAAGGGGCCAACGATGATCCTCTGTCCCTGTTCGGTCAGCCGGTAGCTGCAGATACCCTGGAAAGGGTGGAAATCAGCGACGATGCCCAGGGAGACAGGCTGGTGGAAGAAATCCGGGCCAAAGGGGACCAGGTGGCCCTGGCCTATGTTCTCCAGGGCAATCTGCCCAGCCAGCGGCTGGAACAGCTGGACCTGGTCTTTGCCGGAAAGCATTATGTCTTCCACCCGGAACAGGCGGGGAAACAGGCGGTGCTGGCACTTCTTGAGAATCCGGATCTGCCCAAGGCGGTGGCAGATCCCAAGGAGCTGTACAAATATATGATGGGACAAGGGAAAGCCCTTCAGGGAGTCACCGACGATCCTTCCCTGGCCGGCTATCTTTATGAACCGGGAGCCAGCAGCTACGGGATCCAGGGTTTGGGAGAAGAATTCCTCTCGGCGGCCAGCGTAGAAGCCGCCCAGGATACAGCGGCCCTGGTGCCGGTGCTCCGGGACAGGCTCCAGGAACGGGGACTTACCCGGCTCTATGAAACCATCGAACTGCCCCTTACGGAAAACCTGGCGGAAATGGAATGGAACGGGATCACCATCGACCAGGCCATGCTGGACGAAGTCACCGAAGAAATGACCAAAAAGGTACAGGCTCTGGAACAGCAGGCTTTTGACCAGGCAGGGGAACAGTTCAACCTGAATTCTCCCAAACAGCTGGGGGCCCTGCTCTTTGAAAAACTGGGGCTGCCCGTTATCAAAAAGACCAAGACCGGCTATTCCACTGATGTGTCGGTACTGGAAGCTCTCCAGGGGGAACATCCCATCATCGAGACTCTGATCAGATATCGGCAGCTGTCCAAACTCCTGTCTACTTATCTCCTGGGTCTCCATCCCCTGATCAACCCGGCCACCGGCCGGATCCACACCCATTTCAACCAGATGGCCACAGTGACCGGCCGGCTGTCCAGCACGGAACCCAACCTTCAGAACATCCCTACCCGGACAGAAGTGGGGAAACGGATGCGGGAAATGTTCGTGCCCGGGAAAGATTACGATCTGCTCATGAGCTGCGATTATTCCCAGGTGGAACTCCGGGTGATGGCCAGCATTGCCCAGGATGAACTGCTGCTGGATTCCTTCCGTCACGGCCAGGATGTCCATGCCCGGACCGCTTCGGAAATCTTCGGGGTGCCTCTGGACCAGGTGACACCCTACATGCGGAGCAAGGCCAAGACTGTGAATTTCGGGATCATCTACGGGATCAGCGATTTCGGCCTGGCCCGGCAGCTGGGGGTGCCCCGGGGAGAGGCGGCCCAGTATATTGAAAGCTATTTTGCCCGGTACACCGGGGTGAAGGATTATATGGAACGGGAAAAACAGAAGGCTCGGGAAATGGGCTATGTGGAGACCCTGTTCGGACGCCGCCGGTACCTGCCGGACATCAACGCCAAGAATTTCAACCGTCGGAGCTTTGCGGAACGGACTGCCATCAACACTCCCATCCAGGGAACGGCGGCGGACATCATCAAGGTGGCCATGCTGAAAGTAGCGGAAAACCTGAAGAAAGCCCAGGTGAAAAGCCGGGTGCTGCTCCAGGTCCACGACGAACTGGTGTTGGAAGTCACGGAAGAAGAAAAGGACCAGGTGGCCCAAATCGTCAAGGACACCATGGAACACGCGGTGGAACTGGCGGTACCCCTGGTGGCGGATGTAGCCACCGGGAAAAACTGGGCTCAGGCCAAGTAAGGAGGAACCATGCCGGAACTGCCGGAAGTGGAACAGGTACGGATCAGCCTGCTTCCTCATATAACAGGAAAAACCATCGAAAAGGTCCGGGTGGATCTGCCCAAAATGATCCTCCATCCGGATCCGGGAACTTTTGTCCAAAAGCTCCAGGGAGCCCGGTTCACCGGAGTGGAGCGCCGGGGAAAATACCTGCGGCTGGACCTGGAAAAAGGGGACTGGCTGCTGATCCATCTCCGGATGACCGGAGCTTTGCTGGCCCTGCCCAAAACCGCTCCGGAACCGCCCCATACCCGGATGGCTTTTTATCTGTCCGGAGACGAAAACCTGTACTTCAGTGACATCCGTACCTTCGGAGTGGCAGCCCTGGTGGGGGAAGATGAATGGAAGGACAAAGGGTACGAAAGCCTGGGACCGGAGCCTCTGGATCCGGTTCTGACTCCGGAGTATCTCCGGGAAAAGGCACGGGGAAAGACCGCCGTAGTGAAAGCCTTCATCCTGGACCAGACCATTATTGCCGGCCTGGGAAACATCTATGCCGATGAGGCCCTGTTTGCTGCCGGGATCCGCCCCACCCGCCGGGTGAACCGGATGACCCGGAAGGACTGGGAAGCTCTGGCTATGGCCATCAAAGGGGTGATCCGCCAGGGGCTGGAACACCATGGTACCACCTTCCGGAACTACCAGGATGCGGACGGGCACATGGGGGACAACAGCCTGTATCTCCAGGTGTACCATCGGAAGGGCCTGCCCTGCAAACACTGCGGTACCCTGCTGAAGCAGATCAAAGTGGCCGGCCGGGGCAGTGTTTACTGTCCCCGGTGCCAGAAATAAGGAGGAACCATGAAGGTAATCGGACTCACCGGAGGCATTGCTTCCGGGAAGAGCACGGTCAGTGCCTATCTGAAAGAAAAGGGAATCCCGGTGTTCGACGCGGATGCGGCCGCCTGGGAAGTGGAAAAGGCCGGATCCCCCTGTCTCCGGCAACTGGTGGAGGTTTTCGGGCCGGCCATCCTGACGGAGAAAGGGGAATTGGACCGGAAGGAAATGGCCCGGCTGGCCTTCCATGACCCGGCGGTGCTCCGGCAGCTGAATGCCATTGTCCACCGGGCCGTGGAGGAAAAACGGGATGCTTTTCTGGCTGCCCACCGGCAGGACCCCGTGGTGATTTTGGATGCCCCTCTCCTCCTGGAATGCGGCTGGGAAAAGGTGACGGATACCGTATGGCTGGTGTATATTCCGGAAGAGGAGCAGATCCGCCGGGCCATGGCCCGGTCCGGCATGACCCGGGAAGAGGTAAAAGACCGGATCCGGAAGCAGCTGTCCCTGGAAGAAAAACGGAAACAGGCCCAGGTGGTGCTGGACAATCGGGGTACCCTGGAAGATTTGTACCGGCAGGTGGACCGGGAACTGGACCGGCTCTCTCTCTGAGTTTGCCGTAATGTTGCAAAGAACAGTTGAAACACCGCCGGCAGATTTGATATGATAGTAGGAAAAAAGAAATGGACGCCTTCCGGAAGAGCAGGGACTTTTCCGGAAGAGCGCGGAAGATAGATTTATTGTGAGGGATTGTTTTGGAACGGAAGAGAAAGACAAAGCGGCCCGGGTGTCTGCCGGTGGTGCTGGTGTTCCTGCTGCTGATGGTGGCTGGGTATTTTGGCTGGAAGACGGATACTGCCCAGCGGAAGTTCGTCTACAACTGGCCTTATGCCCGGGAAATCCATCTGTACAGCGCCCAGTACCGGGTGGATCCCTTCCTGGCGGTGGCTGTGATCAAAAACGAAAGCAACTTCAAACCGGAGGCACAGTCCAAAGCCGGAGCCATGGGACTTATGCAGATCACCCCGGAAACCGGGGCCTGGATCGCCAAATGCACGGATTTTCCCAATTTCCGGGATTCCATGCTGCTGAAGCCGGAGCTGAACATCAAATTCGGCTGCTGGTACCTGGCGGAACTGGAAAGCGAATTCCACGGCAATGAGGTGCTGATGCTGGCCGCCTACAACGCCGGCCGGGGCACGGTGAAGGAATGGATGAAGGATTATGGATGGGATTATGATTTCAACAATCCTGCCCAGATCCCCTTCAGTGATACCAGGGCCTATGTGCAGAAGGTTTTGAACGACAGGGACAACTACCAAAATTTATATAAAAAAACATTAAAAAACTATTGACGAAGATTCCTGATTGTGGTATTATTTCTTTGTTGCCGATTGAGAAACAGACAAGCGGGCATGGCGGAACTGGCAGACGCGCTAGCTTCAGGAGCTAGTGGGGGCAACCCCGTGGAGGTTCAATTCCTCTTGCCCGCACCAAACTTTTCACCTCAGCAATCACACAACTTTGCGGTTGTGGCGGAAAGGCAGACGCGTCAGCTTGAGGGGCTGGTGAGGGAAACCTCATGCGGGTTCAAGTCCCGCCAACCGCACCAACTTTCCAATACCGGGGGAAAAGCGAGAGGGCTCGACAACAAATTTCATATGCGGGCATGGCGGAACTGGCAGACGCGCTAGC
>NZ_FR902031.1:0-11701 GCF_000437815.1 Acidaminococcus sp. CAG:542 | reverse complement strand
GGGTGTGAAAAAATTCACACCCCCGGTCACTGACCAGTGACAAAAAAGGGGCTGTCCGGAAGGACAGCCCCTTTTTCCTTATTTCTTTTCTTCCCCTTCAACTTCTGCAATGCAGTCGTTGATGTCGGCGATCAGGGCATCTACGTCGATGCCGTGGGCAGCGGCGCCCTGGCCGATGGTTTCGAAGTTGGCGGCCATGCAGCCGATGCAGCCCAGACCATACTGCATAAAAATGTTGACGATTTCAGGGTGCATCTGCACCGTTTCAATAATGCTGGAATCAGCAGTAACCTTTTCCATCTGAATCCTCCTCAATTACATTTAATGGGTATGATTTATTATACCATAGTCTGTCAAGGAACAATATGGCTAACGCAATGGCTAACGCATAACCCAGGCGCGGAATATGCACCCATCTACTTTGTCAGCAGCGGATTTTGACTGTGACATGTACGTCCTTGTACTATGTCCCAGTCAAAATCCGCTGCTTTCGCGTATCTGGGTACATCTTCCGCGCCTGGAAGGAATGGACTGGCTCATGCCATCCAGACTCGTGAATTTCGACCCATCTTCCGCGCCTGGCGGGAAATGGGGGCGGGCGGCCGGGCCTGCCGCCCCTACGGACCCGTGAGCGACCTAACCACCTGACCCTGCCCTCCGGGTGTCTTGACCGGTTTTTCATTGCTTTTTCATGGAAAACATTCTATAATGGGGAAAAGTGGTGGAAAGTGGCGAATTTTTTTGGGAAGGGTGGGATGGCCGATGCTGATGGGCGAATTTGAACATGCGCTGGACAGCAAGGGCCGTCTGTTCGTCCCGGCAAAGATGCGGGAGAACCTGGGCCCTTCCTTTGTTGTTACCAAAGGAGTGGACGGCTGTTTGGACGTGTACCCTCTGGAAGCCTGGGAAAAACTGAAGAACAGCTTTGCCCAGAAAATGATGCCCAAGCAGAAGATGCGGGATGTGTCCCGGTTCATTTTCGGCGGCGCCTGTGAGGTGGAGCCGGACAAACAGGGTCGGATCCTGCTGCCTGCCAACCTGCGGACCTATGCCCGGATCGGGGAAACGGCCCTGATCGTGGGGGTGGGGAGCAAGGCGGAAATCTGGGATGCCCAGCGCTATGCGGATTACACCAAGGCCGTGGAAAGCGATGTGGCGGAACTGATCGAAGAATTGGATTTTGAATAAAAGCGGTCAACGGCCGATGGATGCCAAACGCTGAAGGAATTTGGCCTGCTTGGAAACGCAGCTGGCGCTGCTAACCCACCACCAGCCTGACGGCTGGTCCCCCGCCCTTGAAAAGGGCGGATATAAATGGGGGACAGCCATGTTCGGCTTGCCCCCCTTGAAAAGGGCGGATAGGCAGGTATGCATGGCAAGAATGAATAGATTGGGGTTTGTCATGGAATTTGTCCATAAAAGTGTATTATTGGAAGAAAGTGTCCGGTGGGTGGTCACGGATCCCAAGGGGATCTATGTGGACTGCACGCTGGGCGGGGCCGGCCATTCCCACCGGATTACGGAACTGCTGGACCCGGAGGGGATGCTGATCGGCATCGACCAGGACGAGGACGCCATTGCAGCAGCCACCGAGCGGCTGAAGGACGCCCCGTGCCAGGTAAAGATCGTCCACAACAATTTCCGGAACCTGGATGCCATCCTGGAAGACCTGGGAATCCCCCAGGTGGACGGGATCCTGTTCGACCTGGGAGTGTCCTCCTATCAGCTGGATACCCCGGAGAGGGGGTTCTCCTACATGCATGACGGGCCTCTGGACATGCGGATGGACCAGGAGGCCAGCCTGACGGCGGAACAGGTGGTGAACCGGTACAAGGAAGACGACCTGGCCGGGATCATCTACAAATACGGGGAAGAACGGTGGGCCAAACGGATCGCCCAGTTCATTGTGGCAGCCCGGAAGGATCATCCCATCCGGACCACCGGGGAACTGGTCCACATCATCAAGGCGGCCATTCCCAAGGGGGCCCGTCAGGACGGACCCCATCCGGCCAAACGGACCTTCCAGGCCATCCGGATCGAAGTGAATGACGAACTGAAGATCCTGGATGCCACCATGGAAGCGGCGGTCCATCATCTGAAACCGGGGGGCCATATCGGGGTGATCACTTTCCATTCTCTGGAAGACCGGATCATCAAACAGGCCTTCAAACGGCTCCAGCGGGGATGCATCTGCCCGCCGGAACTGCCGGTGTGCGTCTGCGGACGGAAGCCGGAACTGAAAAAATTGAAGGAATTCACTCCCAGCGAAGGGGAGCTGGCGGAAAATCCCAGAGCCAGAAGCGCCCGGCTGCGGGGGGCCGTGAAGATCTGAAACAACAAACCAACGAAGGAGAGGCAGCATGGATACCAGGAAAAACAGCCGACCCATGGAGTGGCCGTCTCAGAAATACTATACCTACGGTTCTGCAGCCGTGCAGGAAGAGGAGACTCCTGCGCCTTCCCGTCCCCGGCAGCGGCAGCAGACGTCCAAACCGAAAAAAACCGTAAAGAAGGAAAATATTGTGCTGCGTCGGGTTGCATTTTATGCCTGTTTGGTATTATCATTAATATTCGTGAATGTGGCTCTCAGTCAGCTGTTCTTCGCCCGTTCTGACGATCTGGTAAAGCTCAAGGCCGTGGAGGCCCAGTGCCTGGACGAGAACGAGACCCTGAAAATCGACGTGGAACGGCTCCGGAGCCCGGAGCGGATCACCAGCATAGCCGAAAAGAAACTGGGCATGCAGACCGCCCGGAGCAACATTTATGTAAGAGAGTAGGCAGCGGAGCTGCCTTTGATTTGGGCAGCAGCCTGCCCGAACCGGGCCCGAAAGGCCCACATAGCCATTGGCAGACAGCCTGTTTTCCAGCTGTCTGCCAATCATAAGGGGGATCAACATGGAAAGAAAACTGCAGGATGTAATCAGACAGCTGCCTGGTGCCGTGGTTGCAGGGAATGGGGCAGATCGGACTGTTTGCGATTTGACCATCGATTCCCGGACCGCCGGTCCCGGCAGCCTTTTTATATGCATCAAAGGGGTCAACACCGATGGCCACAAATACATTGCCAAGGCCGCAGCCCAGGGCGCGGTGGCGGCCCTGACGGAAGCAGACACGGAAGTGCCGGAAGGGATGACGGTGATCCGGGTCCCCAGCACCCAGGAAGCGGTGAAGACCCTGGCACCCTGGTTCTACGACTGGCCTGCCCGGAAAATGCGGATGATCGGAGTCACCGGCACCAACGGGAAGACCACCACCACCAATATCCTCCGGACCCTTCTGACCCGGACCGGCCACAAGGTGGGGCTCATCGGCACCATCAACGTGATGATCGGTGACCAGGTCCGCACCAGCCACAACACCACCCCTGATGTGGTGGATCTGCAGAAAATGCTCTATGAAATGGTGGAAAGCCACTGTGACACCTGTGTCATGGAGGTTTCTTCCCATGCCCTGGCCCTGGACCGGGTGGCAGGGATTGAATATGATACGGCGGTCTTGACCAACATCACCCAGGACCATCTGGATTTCCACAAGACCATGGAAAACTACCGGGAAGCCAAGGCCCTGCTGTTCACCCGTCTCCATGAAGGGGTAAAGCCCAACAAGACGGCGGTGTTCAACAGCGATGACCCAAGCTCTGCCCTGATCATGCCCCGGGTGAAGACAAAGATCATGACCTACGGGAAGGGGAAGGACAACGATGTGTACCCCCTGACCTTCCACGTGGCCGCCACCCATATGGAACTGAACCTCCATACGCCGGTGGGAGAAATGGACCTGAAGCTCCACATTACCGGGGAATTCAACGTGTACAATGTAATGGGGTCCATTTGCGCCGCCATTGCAGAAGGCCTGACCCGGGAGGACATTATCCGGGGATTGGACGATTTCGCCGGGGTCCCCGGCCGGTTCCAGCTGATCCATGCAGGCCAGCCCTTTACGGTGGTGGTGGATTATGCCCACACCCCGGACGGCCTGGAAAACGTGCTGAAGACCGCCCGGCAGATCACCAAAGGGAAACTGTGGGTGATCTTCGGAGCCGGGGGAGACCGGGACCGGAAGAAACGGCCCATTATGGGACAGATTGCCCTCAGACTGGCGGATCTCATCATCGTTACCAGTGACAATCCCCGGAGTGAGGACCCGGAAGCCATAATCCGGGATATTGAAGAAGGACTGAAAGAAAATCCGGAAGGAAAAGAAATCCACAAGATCACCGACCGGCGGGAAGCCATCGACTATGCCATGGCCCATGCCAAACCGGAAGATGTGGTGATGATAGCGGGAAAAGGTCACGAAAATTACCAGATCCTGAAGGACCGGACCATCCATTTTGACGACGGAGAAGTGGTCCGTGACTTTTTCCAGAAGGGGAAGACCAATGCTTGATGCTGCTTTGCTGAAAAACGCCCTCCAGGTGCCCATGGCCTTTGAGGACGGAGAAGAGTTCACGGATGTTACCACGGACTCCCGGGCCATTGTGCCCGGGTGCCTGTTTGTGGCCCTGAAAGGGGAAAAATTCGACGGCCACCGGTTCGTGGCCCAGGCCCTGAAAGACGGGGCCCGGGGAGGGGTGGTCTCGGAAGTGCCGGAAGGGGTGCCGGCGGACCGGTGCATCCTGGTGCCGGATACCCTGGAAGCCTACCAGAAGATCGCCAGCCGGTACCGGCTGGACAAAAAGGGCCTGACGGTGATCGCCATTACCGGCAGCAACGGCAAGACCTCCACCAAGGACTGTATTGCTGCCGTGCTGGGAGAAAAATACCGGGTGATCAAGACCCAGGCCAACTTCAACAACGAAATCGGCCTGCCCAAGACCCTGCTCACCATCCGGGAGGATACGGAAATGGCTGTGGTGGAAATGGGCATGCGGGGCCTGGGACAGATCCGGGCCATGAAGCACATTGCCGTTCCCGATGCAGCGGTGATCACCAATGTGGGGGATACCCATCTGGAACTTTTGGGATCCCTGGAAAACATCGCCAAAGCCAAAAGTGAGATCCTGGAGGATTTTACGCCCCAAAACCATGCCTTTTTGAACGGGGATGATCCCCGGGTCAGCGTCATGAAAACGGGAGCCACGGTCCACACCTACGGCATCGACAGCGACGCAGACGTAAAGGCGGTGGAGATTTCCGCCGACGGTCTGGCCACCCGGTTCGTGTACCGGAGCCGGATCACCGGGAATACCCAGGAAGTGAAGCTGCCTCTGCTGGGACGGCACAATGTGATGAACGCCCTGGCTGCGGTGGCGGTAGGGGAAGTGTACGGCGTCCCTGACGAAGCCATCGCCCGGGGCCTGGAAAACCTGAAGATGACGGGCATGCGCCAGGAAATCCTCCATTTCGGCCCGGTGACGGTGATCAACGACGCCTACAACGCCAGTCCGGCTTCCATGGAAGTGGCGCTCCAGACCCTCCGGGATGTGGTGAAGAACCAGGGGAAAGGCCGGGCCGTTGCAGTGCTGGCGGATATGCTGGAACTGGGGGCCCATTCCCAGAGCGGCCATACCCAGGTGGGGGAATGGTGCGGAAAATACGGGGTGGAAGAACTGATCTGCTACGGACCGGAAAGCCGGTACACGGCGGAAGCGGCTGAAAAAGCCGGGGTTCCCGTCCACTATGTGGAAAACAAGGAGGCAGCGGCTCCCGTACTGGCCAATCTGGTCCGGCCCGACGATGTGGTGTTGCTGAAGGGCTCCCATGGGATGGAAGTCTTTTCCCTTATTGATACGGTGTTCCGGAAGGGGGCCAAAACATGCTGAGCGGTGTGGGCATCCTGGTCACTTCCTTTGTACTGACGGCCATTTTCGGCCGGTTCCTGCTGCCGCTGCTCCACAAATGGCATTTCGGCCAGAGCATCCGGGAATGCGGGCCCAAGGAACATCTGAAGAAAAACGGTACTCCCACCATGGGAGGCCTGATGATGATCGCCGCGGCCATTGTGGCTTCTCTGGTGTGGATCCCGCTGGATTCCCGGACCATTGTGGCCCTGTGGCTGTTTGTGGGATACGGTGTCATCGGGTTCATCGATGACGGCCTGAAGATCTTCTTCAAGCGGAATCTGGGGCTTACCTCCAAACAGAAGATGGCCCTCCAGATCCTGGTGGCGGCTGTCTACCTGCTGTATCCCGGAGACGTGACCGTATACAGCACCCGGATCTGGGTACCGGTGGTGAACGCCACTGTGGACCTGGGAGCCGGGTATTACCTGTTCCTGCTGCTGCTCCTGGTGGGCACCACCAATGCGGTGAACCTGACCGACGGCCTGGACGGACTGGCTTCCAGCGTAACCATTCCGGTGATGCTGGCTTTTGCCTATATCGGCTTTGCCAGCCATCTCCTGCCGGAAGCCCTGTTTGCCCTGTCCATTGTGGGCTGCTGCCTGGGCTTTCTCATTTACAACCATCACCCGGCCAAGTGCTTCATGGGGGACACCGGTTCCCTGGCTCTGGGCGGGGCGGTGGCTGCCGTGGCCATCGGGACCCATACGGAACTGCTCCTGGTGGTGATCGGGGGTATCTACGTGCTGGAAGCCCTGTCTGTAATGCTCCAGGTGGGGTATTTCAAAATGACCCACGGGAAGCGGATCTTCCGGATGGCTCCTCTCCATCACCATTTTGAACTGGGAGGCTGGAAGGAAGTCACTGTAGTGAAGCGGTTCTTCCTGGCCAGCTGCCTGTTCTCCCTGCTGGGGGTGGGGCTGTATCTGGCCAGGTAAAAGGTCACGGGTCTTGAGTCACGAGTCTCGAGACCCGGTCTGCTGAACGATAAACATAAACTTGGGGGGCATCATCATGGATGACAAAAAGAAAATCTTTGTGTACGGGGCCGGAATCAGCGGCCAGGGCGTTGCAGAAGTCCTGGCCCAGAAGGGCTCTGCCATAATCTTATACAACGATGACAAAAAGGACCTGGATCCGGCCTGGCTGAAGGCTTTTGAAGCCCGGGGCGGGGAATATGTCCAGGATACGGACCCGGAACCCTATCTGGAACAGTGCCATCTGTTCATTATCTCTCCCGGGATCCCCTTTACTACGGAAACGGTGAAGAAGGCCCGGGACCTGAAAATGGAAATCATCGCCGAAGCGGAAGAAGCCAGCCGGCTGTACAAAGGCCACTGGTGCGCCGTAACCGGCAGCAACGGGAAGACCACCACCACCACCCTTTTGGGAGAAATGCTGGCCACCCTGCCGGTGAAGACCACCGTAGCCGGGAACATCGGCTTTGCCCTCAGCAAGGAACTCCAGGACCTGGACGCAGATTCCTGGGTGGCGGCGGAACTGTCCAGCTTCCAGCTGGAAGGGACTACCAGCCTGGCCCCCGATGTGGCCTGCATTGTGAACATCACTCCGGACCATTTTGAACGGCACGGGGACATGGCCGGCTATGTGGCCGCCAAATCCAAGATCTTCGCCTTCCAGACTCCGGATCAGATCCTGATCCTCAACGCTGACGACCCGGTTTCCAGCAAACTGGGGGACAAGGCCAGAAGCCGGGTGGTCTGGTTCAGCACCCAGAAGGTACTGCCGGAAGGGGGCTTCATCGAAGACGGCTGGTTCACCCTGGCCCTGGACGGGAAGAAAGAAAAGATCTGCCAGGTGTCCGATCTCCAGATCTTCGGGGCCCACAACGAACAGGACGTGCTGGCGGCCTGCCTGTCCGCCCATTTCGCCGGAGTCACTCCGGAAAACATGGCCCGGGTGCTGAAAGCTTTCCGGGGGGTGGAACATCGGCTGGAATATGTGACCACCATCAACGGGGTGAAATACTACAACGATTCCAAGGCCACCAACACCGATTCCGCCATCAAGGCCCTGGAAGCCTTCAAGGACGGCCATGTGATCCTGCTGGCGGGAGGCCACGACAAAATGACCAGTCTGGATGACCTGATGGAAGCGGTAAAGGCCAAGACCGATGCCCTGATTCTTTTGGGAGAAGCCCGGCAGCGGTTCTGTGAAGCAGCCAAAAAACACGGAGTCCAGAACATCATCATGATCGACGGCACCTTTGAAGATGCAGTGCGGAAGGCTTATGCCATGGCCAAAGCCCCTCAGGTGGTGCTCCTGTCCCCGGCCTGCTCTTCCTATGACATGTTCGCCAACTTCCCGGAACGGGGCCGGGTATTCAAGCAGATCGTCCATGATCTGGCCAAGGAGGCAGAAGCGTGAAAGTTGTACTGTCCGGTGGGGGCACCGGCGGCCACATCTATCCGGCACTGACCATTGCCGGGGCGCTGCGGCGGCTGGACCCTGACTGTGAAATCACTTTTGTGGGGACCCGGAAAGGGCTGGAAAAGGACATCATCCCCCGGTACGGATATCCCCTGGAATTCATCAAAGTGGCAGGCTTTGAACGGCATCTGGGCCTGGGCACCCTGAAAAGCGCCGGGGAACTGCTCCTGGGGCTGAAGGAAGCCTACACCCTGCTGAACCGGATCGATCCGGACCTGGTGATCGGCACCGGGGGCTACGTGTGCGGCCCCATTCTGTTCTGGGCGGCCATGAAACGGGTGCCCACCTGCATCCAGGAACAGAACGCCATGCCCGGGGTCACCAACAAGATCCTGTCCCGGTTTGTGGACCGGGTGTTCCTGGGCTACAAAGAGGGAGCCAGGTATTTCGCCTCCCATGCCCAGAAAGTCTATACCGGCAATCCGGTGCGCCAGGAGATCCTGGATGCCAGCCGGGAAGAAGGCCTGAAGAAGTTCGGCCTGGATCCGGACAAGACCACTCTGCTGGCCTTCGGAGGCAGCCGGGGGGCCCGGACCATCAACCAGGCCATGGTGACTGTGGAGCAGCAGCTGGCCGGGAATCCCCGGATCCAGATCCTCCACGCCACCGGTACCGTAGGGTATGAAAAGCATGCGGAAGCCCTGGGAGACCAGGTACTCCATGCCGGGAACATCCATGTGGTGCCCTATCTCCACGATATGCCCCTGGCCCTGGCAGCGGCGGATCTGGCGGTTTCCCGGGCGGGAGCCATCGGGCTGGCGGAACTGATGGTGAAGGGAATCCCCTCCATCCTGGTTCCCTATCCCTATGCCACCGCCAACCACCAGGAATACAATGCCCGGGCCCTGGCGGCCAAAGGAGCGGCCCTGGTGGTGCTGGACAAGGACCTGAACGGGGACTGGCTGCTGGGAGAAGTGGAAAAACTGCTCCAGGAACCGGAACGGCTGGAGACCATGCACCGGAGCGCCCTGCGGTGCGCCATGCCCCAGGCGGCGGATGCCATTGCGGAACAGGCACTGGCACTGGCCGAAGGGAACAAATAGGAGGAAGAGACCATTGGTTGATCTGGATAAAATCAAAAACATACATTTCATCGGCATCGGGGGAGCGGGGATGAGTGCCCTGGCCTACGTGATGATCAAACGGGGGTACCATGTGTCCGGCTCCGATGCCAAACCCGGGTACATGGCCACCAAGCTGGCCAAGGAAGGGGCCCTGGTATTCATCGGCCACGCTGCCTGTCAGATCGAACGGGCGGAAGTGGTGGTGGTGTCCACTGCCATCCATCCTGACAACCCGGAACTGGTGGAAGCCCACCGGCGCCAGGTGCCGGTGATCCACCGGAGCGACGTGCTGGCGTATCTCATGAACAAGCACAAGGGGATTGCGGTGGCCGGGGCCCACGGGAAGACCACCACCAGCTCCATGCTCAGCTGCATCACCAGCGACTGCGGCCTGGATCCCACCATTGTGGTGGGGGGCATCGTAAACAACCTGGGGTCCAATGCGGCCAACGGCAAAAGCGACTATGTGGTGGCAGAAGCCGATGAAAGCGACGGCTCCTTCCTGAAGTTCAATCCCTACATTGCGGTGGTCACCAACATCGAAGACGACCACCTGGACCATTACGGCAGCCAGGAAAACATCCAGAAGGCCTTTGCTCAGTTCGTTTCCCAGATCAAGGACGAAGGCTGCGCCGTATTGTGCTATGACAACGACCGGGTGCGGACCATCGGGGAAGCCACGGACAAAAAGGTGATCAGCTATGGCATCGATAGCCAGGATGCAGATTACCAGGCCAGGAACATCATCTACGGCACGGACGGTACCCATTTCGATGTGGTGTACCAGGGAGAGACCATCGGTCAGGGCCATCTGATCATCCCCGGCCGGCACAATGTGCTCAATTCCCTGGGGGCCATTGCCGCTGCCCGGGAACTGGGACTGCCCCTGCCGGACATCCTGGCTTCCCTGGAAAAATTCAGCGGAGCCAAGCGCCGGTTCGAAACCAAGGGGAAAGTGGACGGCGTCTGGGTGGTGGACGACTATGCCCACCATCCCACGGAAATCATGGCCACGCTGAAGGCGGCCCGGCAGACCCATCCGGAACGGCTGATCGTGGTGTTCCAGCCTCATCGGTACACCCGTACCCAGCTGCTCCTGGACGAATTCGCCGTGGCATTTAAAGATGCGGACCGGCTGATCGTCACCGACATCTATGCAGCCAGTGAGGATCCCATTCCCGGGGTCACCGGAAAAATGCTGGCGGACAAGGTACGGACCACCACCGGTCAGGAAGTGGAATACATGGCTGACCAGCCCACCATCCTGGACCATCTGGAACATGAGGCCCAGAGCGGGGACCTGATCATGACCATCGGGGCCGGGGACATCTACAAACTGGGAGAACATCTGGTACAGGCACTGGAACGGAGGAACTGACAATGGATAAAAAAGATCGTGTGGCAGTGGTCATGGGCGGACCTTCCAAAGAACGGGAAGTGTCCCTGAATACCGGGAACGCCATCCTGAATGCCCTGAAGGAAAAAGGCTATGATGCAGTGGCCATCGACCTGGATCCGGAACACATCGTGGACCAGCTGAAGGCCTCCGGCGCCAAGGTGGTGTTCAACGCCGTCCACGGGCTCTACGGGGAAGACGGCCGGCTCCAGGGCATCCTGGAAATGCTGGGGATCCCCTATACGGGCAGCGGAGTACTGGCCAGCGCCCTGGCCATGGACAAGGTGTACACCAAGCATCTGTTCCAGAACAACCATGTGCCTACCGCCAAATGCATCTTTCTGGACGAGAAGCGGGACCAGGACCCCAAGGACCGGATCCTGAAGGAAATCGGCATCCCCTGTGTGGTAAAACCGGCCACCCAGGGCTCCAGCATCGGGGTAGTGATCGTAAAGGATGAAAAGCAGCTGGATGATGCCCTGCAGGAAGCCTTCCAGTACGGGGACCGTGTGCTGTGCGAAGCCTTCTTCACCGGCAAGGAAGTGGCCGCCGGGGTGATGATGGAAGAAGACGGCCGGGCCATCCCCATGCCGCTGGTGCTCATCGAACCCCATGTGAACTTCTACGATTTCCACAACAAGTACACCAAAGGGGCCACCACCTACACCTGCCCGGCTCCCTTTGATGAAGCAACCACCAAGCGGCTCCAGAAGATCGCCGTGGCCGCTTACGAAGCCCTGGGCTGCAGCGGTGTGGCCCGGACGGACCTGATGCTGGCGGACAACGGGGACTGCATCGCCCTGGAAGTGAACACCATCCCCGGGATGACTGCCACCAGCCTGATCCCCAAGGCCGCTGCCGCCATGGGTATTTCCTTCCCGGATCTGTGTGAAAAGATCCTGAAGACGGCCCACTGACATGAAACGGCCCAATTGGTTCCAGCCCAAGATCGGCCGGAAGCGGCCGGAAAGCCGGCAGCCAGGGCAGGAAAGGACCCGGCGGCTGAGC
>NZ_FR902030.1:0-2056 GCF_000437815.1 Acidaminococcus sp. CAG:542 | reverse complement strand
ACCAGCCGCAAGGCTGGTGGTGGGTTAGCAGCCCCCGGCTGCGTTTCCCTTTACGGGAACCTGCTTCAGGCAGGTTCCTTCCTTTTCTCCTTAAATCGCCCGTGCCTCGCTGGGGACCTGGGTGAAGTTGATTCCCGGATTCCGTTCCAGGATCCAGTTCAGGTTCCATTCATTGGATACCAGCACCACCGGCCGTCCCAGCTTGTCGTACACCAGCATCCCGTTGTCCAGGCCCTTGATGTTCCGGATCAGTTCCGGATCATCCGCATAGACCCACCGGGCCACGGAATAAGGCAGCTGTTCCAACACCAGCTTGGCATTGTATTCGTTCAGCAGTCGGTATTCCAGTACTTCCAGCTGCAACACGCCCACCACGCCTACCACGAAGCTTTCCATCCCGATGTCCTTCTGCTTGAACACCTGGATGGCCCCTTCCTGGGCCAGCTGGACAATGCCCTTTTCAAACTGCTTCCGTTTCATGGAATCCTTGGGCTGGACCTTGGCGAAGATTTCCGGCGGGAAAATGGGGAAATCCTCGAACTGCACCGGGTGCTTCTCATTGCACAGGGTATCTCCGATGGTGAAGATCCCCGGGTCGAACACCCCGATGATATCCCCCGGGTAGGCCTTTTCCACAGTGGTCCTCTCCTGGGCCATGAACTGCTGGGGCTGGGCCAGTTTCACCGGTTTCTGTCCCTGGACATGCCATACGGTCATGCCCTTTTCGAACACCCCGGAGCAGATCCGCATAAAGGAAATCCGGTCCCGGTGGGCCGGGTTCATGTTGGCCTGGATCTTGAAGATGAAAGCGGTGAAGTCCTCGTCGGTGGGATTCACCACGCCCCCGTCCTTCAGTTTCCGGGGCTGGGGTTCCGGAGACAGTTCCAGGAATTTTTCCAGGAAGCTCCGTACCCCGAAGTTGGTCATGGCGGACCCGAAGAACATGGGCGTCAGTTCCCCGGCATCCACTTTGGCCAGATCGAATTCATCCCCGGCCATATCCAGCAGTTCGATATCATCCATCAGATTCTGGAGATTGGCTTCCCCGATGGCTTCCTTGATGGCAGGATCATCCAGGCTGCCGGTGGTGCTCTTCAGGATCTTGGATCCGTGGCTGCTGTCGTTGTCGAACAGTTCCACCTGCTTCTTCAGCCGGTCGTATACCCCGATGTAATGGCCGTCGGTGCCGATGGGCCAGTTGATGGGATAGGCGTTGATGTGGAGCACCTTTTCGATTTCGTCCATCAGGTCCATGGGGGCCCGGCCGTACCGGTCCAGTTTGTTCACAAAGGTGAAGATGGGCAGCTTCCGCCGGTGGCACACCCAGAACAGCTTCTTGGTCTGGGGTTCCACCCCTTTGGCTGCGTCGATGAGCATCACCGCGCTGTCGGCGGCGATCAGGGTCCGGTAGGTGTCTTCCGAAAAGTCCTGGTGCCCGGGGGTATCCAGGATATTCACCCGGTACCCGTCATAATCGAACTGGAGTACCGAAGAGGTTACGGAAATCCCTCTCTGCTTTTCGATTTCCATCCAGTCGGACACCGCATGCTTGTTGGCCTTCCGGGATTTGACGGAACCGGCCAGATGGATGGCCCCTCCGTACAGCAGCAGTTTTTCCGTCAGTGTGGTCTTCCCGGCATCCGGGTGGGAAATAATGGCAAAGGTTCTTCGTTTGGCAATCTTCTCCTGCAGCTCAGACATGCAAGGTATTCCTCCAATCCTCAATTACAGATGGTCCAGATTCTTCCATTGTACATTATACCATGGGCAGCCGGGACCGGTCACGGACCGTCCCGGTTCTTTTGCATATGAAAAAACGCCACAAAGCTGACCTTTGTGGCGTTCCGTTCAATTAAATGGTCGGAGCGGCGAGATTCGAACTCACGACCTCTTCCACCCCAAGGAAGCGCGCTACCAAACTGCGCTACGCCCCGAACACAAGAATGATTATACGGCATAGAAGGGAAATCGTCAAGCACTTTTTGCAACTTTTTTTATATTTTTTCTGATTCCCGTTTTTTGGGAAAAATACTGAATTTTTTGAGACAGCCGGACG
>NZ_FR902029.1:14492-38083 GCF_000437815.1 Acidaminococcus sp. CAG:542 | reverse complement strand
ACACCCAGGTTGTCCAGTTCATCAGCGAATTCGCTGACCAGTTTGTCATCAGCACCGATAGCGCCTTTGGCCAGAGCCTTGGCAACGATCTGAGCCATTTCATAACGGGTCATGGTCTTGTCGCCTTTGAAGGTGCCATCAGGATAACCGTCAACTACGCCGGCAGCAGCCAGTTTGGCAACAGCGCCGTAAGCCCAGTGGCCAGCAGGCAGGTCGGAGAAGGGGTTGGCAGCGAAAGCAGTAGCGCTTACGCCCAGAGCCATAGCCATGGCAAATACTAAGGATTTTTTCATAGGAAAACACTCCCTTGAATGATATTTGTCCTGCCCCCGGGTTTCCTTTCCGGCATCCTCCAGATTTTTCCGTGCGAGTATCCTTGTTTCCTCTACGTACACATTCCGGATTCTTCCATCCATTGGCCCATCAGCGGGACGGCGTGAATTTCTTCACACTGCCAGTGTAGTATGGTGAAAAAAAAGAAACAAGGCGCCTGGGGGAAAGTTTCCACTTTCGCCTGATTGTGCCTTGTTTCTTCGCATTTTACAGGAGTCATTTTTGTGACTTGCCAGTCCGTTGTTTCACTGTTTTATCACAAAGGAATCTTTTGACCAGTACCACGGCTGCCAGTCCATCCACTGCGGACGGTTCAGAAAGCAGGGCCGTGGGCAGCAGCTTTTTCCATCCCCGGGGCGGATTCAGCTGCCAGTAGAGTTTTTTGGCCTCCTGGGTGCTGCCGTATTCATCCACTTCATAAAGGGGCAGCTGGGGAAACGCCTCCGCCAGCTGCCGATGCATGGTCTTTGAAGTTGTGCCGTCCCCCAATACGCAGCCGGCGGGACGGTCTGCAGCCAGGAACTCTTTCAGATGGTCCAGGAACCCTTCCGTAGGCAGGATGGCCTGGCGGACCAGGGTTCCATCCCCGACCACCAGGGCGGCACCGGTTTTATCCCGGCCCGGATCCACCCCCAGATAAAGCTCAGTTTTCTTCACGAGGCAGACCTCCCACAGGACGGATTTCCAGATCCAGCAATACAGGCCCGGCCACGGTAATATCCCGGCGGGCCTTGGCGGTGATTACCACTTTGCCGCCCAGGCTGCGGATCTTTTCGCTGGCGTTGGACAGTTCGGTGCTGGTAATGGCCCCCACGTCCCCGGTAATGGGATTGGGGATCACCCCGTCGGCCTGGGCTGCCCGGTTCACGGCCTTCAGGAAGGCCATGAGGGCCAGGTCGGATTCGTTGGAATTGGGATCCACGGTAATGGACTGGGTAAGGATCAGGGTATCTTCCGGATAGACCACCTTGTCCCCCACCATTTCCAGACGGGACACCACCACTTCGCCGGACAGGATGTTGCCGGCGGCGCAGACACGAACGTACATGTCCCCTTTGGCTTTTTCCAGGTTGGAAGCAGCGTTCTCCACCGCTTCCCGGCTGAGCCAAATCACCGGTGTGGAAGGATCCACCCCGATGCGGCCGGCTACCTGGATGTTGGCCTGGTTCAGGAATTCCTGGAGCTGTTTCTGGGTGTTTTCTTCGCTCTGGCCGCTTTTCAGCACCCCGGAATAGAGGATTTCGCCGCTGCGGAACACCACGTGGCCCTCCCGGACGGCCACAATGCCTTCCCGGAGTTTTTTGGCAGTGTCTTCCAGGGATTTCACATCCTGCTGGAGCTGGTCACGGGCGGCTTCCGCCTGGCGCACCTGTTCTTGTGCCTCCTGGAGACGGGTGCTGGCTTCCGCATACCGGGCCTGGAGCTGTCCCAGGTCGGCCTGGGCCTGCTGCATCTGGGCCTGGGCGTCCTTCATCTGGGCTTCAGCAGCAGCCTTCTGCTGCCGTGCCTGTTCCGCAGCCTGGGTGGCTTCACTGATTTTTTGGTCCAGTTCTTCGATTTTAGCACTTTGGGCGGACAGTTCTTCGTTGGCCTTGTCCCGGGTGGCGGTAAGAGAGGCGATTTCCGCCCGCATCTGCTTCATGCCGAACAGGGCCGTGCGGACCTCCTTGGAGGCAATGGTCAGGACGGTGATGGTCAGGGCGGCAACCAGCATGCCGCTGACAATTGTCATGACCACGGAGGTGTCATGAGGGCGCAGGCCAAAAAGCCGGAGCCGTTTTTTGCCGATTTTGCTTCCCAGTTTGTCTCCCAGATAGGCGATCAGTCCGCCCATCAGGGCCAGAACCAGGATCAGGGTAATGCCGGTCATGGGATGCGCTCTCCTTTCGTGTGTATATTATCCTGTACATTATAGCATAAAACCGGGGCTCGTGGATGAGCTCCGGTTTTATGCGGTCAGCGGCCGATGGAAAGCAGATGCTGCCGCATCTGCTTTTGAATATATCTGCCCTCCGGGCGGCCGGGACGGGCTCCCCTGCGGGGAGCCCCTACAACGTTAGTGCCAAGGATGCAGCGGAAAATCCGTTTCCCGGACCGTAGGATCGAACATCTGATCCCAACCAGGTAGGGGTGCGCCAAAGGCACGCCCTTCCCGGCCTGCGGGTTTCACAGTCAAGGAATCAGATCACCCTTTCCGGCTTTTCCCGGTCTTGTAATCGATGGTGATGCCGGGCTGGTTGTTGTAGACGAACACGTTGAACTGGACGCCGGCTCCTTTGTCTTCCACGCTCCAGGCTTCCATCTGTACGCCCCGGGCCACCAGATCATTCCCCTGGAAAATGGGAGTTACCCGGTACAGCACATGGTGGTTGGTTTCTTTTACGTAGTCGGCCACCATATTTTCAAAGGGCAGCATGCCGGTAACATTGAGATACCGGGTGCCGGTAATCAGGTTTTTGGGGTTGGCGTTTTCCGCTGTCAGCTGATACCCGATGAGATGGCACCGGTTGTACAGATATTTCCCATCAATGCCCTCATACTTCACGGTCTGCCAGCCGGAGGGCTTGACGCTGCCGATGGGGCCCCGTTTCTCCGTAGGCATGGTTTGCCGGCTTACATTGGCATAGGCGGGGCCGCAGCGGCCCAGGCTGTCCAGGTCGCTGTACCGTTCAAAGGACTTTTTGGTCTTGTCCTTGTCGGGGAAATCGGGCACATTGTTGTTCAGCACCACATAGGGCTTGTTGGTAAAGGCAGGGATGGAAGAAATGTCAAAGGAGGGCTGATTCTTCCCCACCTGCTGGGTCACCTTTGTGCTGTTTTTGGGAGCCGCTTTTTTGGCGGCAGGTTTGGTGGATCCGCAGGCGGTTAAGACCAGGGACAGGGAAACCAGGAGAGCGGACAGGAAGGCTGTGAATTTTTTCATTTTACGTATACCTCTTCTGTAATTTTGTCATGGGAGGAACCGGCAAAATCCGCAGAGGAAACTTTCTGCCAGCCCTGATTCAGGTCGATGTCGAAGAAAAAGTCCCCGGGATAGGCCCGGTTCCAGTGGTAGAGGATGATCTTTTCGATTTTGTCCAGATAGGGAACTGCAGAACGGTCCTCCAGCAGGCAGTATTCCCCGGGTCCGGCCTGGTCCAGGAAATCTTCTGCCACGCGGATATTGGCCGCTGGCGGGTCGAAAAGGCCGGCGGTATATGCATCCATCCACAGAGGTGCATCCCCTGTGAAAGCAAGGATACGGGCCCGGAGGAGCCGGTCCTGGCTCTGGCGCCGGTGGTTGAACAAAAGGCCGCCGGAATCATCGACGGCAGTGATGAGAAGCATGGGATTTCCCTCCTTGGCAGGTCGCGAGCCACGGGTCGTGGGTCCCGGGCTTTGTTGGTTCAGCCGGAAGTACGGCTGCTTGTCCATATATGGTATTTATTATATCATACTGTGAACAAAAGTTCACGTTTCATTCGGATTTGCAGAACAATTGGCCCGCGGCCCGCGGCTCAGGGCCCGCGACCGCAAAAAAGCTGCCTTCCGGCAGCTTTTTGCTATACATTATCCTTTTTATAAATCATCCAACACCCGAAGGCTCCGCAGAGGAGGTTGGGGGTGGCGGCGGCCAACAGGGGCGGGATCACGCCGCCCTGGCCCAGTCCGGTCATGAAGGTCATGATGGAATAATAGATGAAGATGATCACCACGGAGAAGCCCAGGCCCATGGACGCCCCGGTCCGCTGGGATTGGACCCCCAACGGCACCCCGATGAGGGCAAAGAAGAAGCTGGCCAGAGGCACGGTGAACCGGCGGTAGATTTCCATCTCATACTTGCTGGTGGGCATGTACTGGCGTTTCAGGATGTCGATGTACATCTTCAGTTCCCCAATGGTCATCTGGTCCGGATCTTTCTGGTCCAGGGTAATGGCCTTGGGGGTCTCGCTGATGGGCAGCACCTGCTTGTCAAAGGTCATGGTCCGGGCTACCCCATCCTTCCCGGTCAGGTCGGTGATGGTGCCCCCTTCCATGATCCAGGTCCCCTGGGTCCATTTGGCCTGAGGGGTCCGCTGGATCCGGGCCACTTTTCCGTTGTCCCAGTCTTCGATGGTAATGTCCTTCATCATCCCCTGCTTCTCGTCGAAGGTCCGGGCATAGGTAAGCCGTACCAGCTGGCCCTTGGACACCTGTTTGATCAGCACATGGTTCTGGGTCCGGGGCTTGGTATCCCGTTTGATTTCCACTTTGATGATCCGTTCATATTCGCTTTTGGCAGGAGGGACCACCTTTTCGGCCCACACCACGGAAAACAGGCTCACCACGAACCCGGCTGCCAGGATGGGGGCGGCGATCCGGCGGAAGCTGAGCCCCCCGCTGCGCATGGCGGTGATTTCACTGTTGCTGGACAGCTGGCCCATGGTAAGGAGGGCCGCCAGCAGCATGGACATGGGGAAGGTATAGTTGATCACTTCCGGCATGAGACACAGGAACAGCCGGATCAGGGAAGAATAGGAAGCCCCGTACTGGGTGATGTACTGGGTCACCCGGAACAGGAAGGAACTGGCCACAAAAATGGTGGAAAAGGCAGCCACCCCGAACAGGAAGGGCTGCATCATCTGTTTTAAAATGTACTTATCTAAAATGGACATGAGCAGCCTCACATTCTGAAATTATCGCCCAGATAGAACTTCCGGGCCACCGGATCTTCGGCCACCTGCTGGCTGGTGCCTTCCACCAGGATCTTCCCGGCGCTGAGGATATAGGCCCGGTTCACGATGCTGAGGGTTTCCCGGACGTTGTGGTCGGTGATCAGCACCCCGATGCCCCGCTTGGCCAGATGGGCCACCATCACCTGGATATCCGCCACTGCAATGGGGTCGATGCCCGCAAAGGGTTCGTCCAGCAGGATGAAGCCAGGATCCGTAGCCAGGGCCCGGGCGATCTCCACCCGCCGCCGTTCGCCTCCGGACAGGGCACTGCCCTTGCTTTTCCGGATGTGGCCGATGTGGAATTCCTGGATCAGGTCTTCCATCTTTTGCCGGCGTTTGTCCTTGTCCGGTTCGATTTCTTCCAGGATGGCCATAATGTTCTCTTCCACGGTAAGCTTCCGGAAGATGGAGGCTTCCTGGGGCAGATAGCCAATGCCCTTCAGGGCCCGTTTGTACATGGGAAGATCGGTAACGTCCTCGTCATCCAGGTACACATGGCCGGTATCCGGATGTTCCAGACCCACGATCATGTAGAAGGAAGTGGTCTTCCCGGCACCGTTGGGCCCCAAAAGTCCCACAATGGTCCCCTGTTCCACTTCCAGGCTGACTTCGTTGACCACCCGCCGCCCGGCGTATTCTTTTACCAGTTTTTCCGCACGTATCTTCACTCTTGACTCCCTTTATCCAATTTCAGTCTGGCCGATGGTCATGAGATGGCCGGGCCAGTTGTAAAACTTATACAGGAATTTCGGCACATTGGCCAGCCCTGCCAGGCTGAATACCGGCTGTGCCCCGCTCTCCTCCTTCTGGGAGGTGCTGTCCTGGGGCATCACCACCATCTTCACGTTCCCTTCGCCCATGGCCACTTTGCCCCCGGCCCCGGTAATGGTCAGGGTATCCCCGCTGACGGTATCGTCATTCTGGGTGGCGGTGGCATGGCCGATGAGCCGGATGGTGCCGTCGGCTTCCTTGGTATTGTAAATGGCCCGGTCCGCTCTGGCAGTCAGGTTCCGGGGCGGGCTGATCAGCCGCACGTTGCCGTCGGCGTTGGCCACGCCGGTGCCCATGTTGTATTTCATGTTGGCGGCATCCAGGCTGGACCCGTCATCCATGGTGAGCTGGGCCCAGGATCCGATGGTCTCCGCAAACTGGGCATCGGAATCGTAATCCACCTGGGCGGCCCGGAGGGTCTTGTCCTCTTTCCGGAGCACGGCGTTGCCAATGGCGGAAAGGAATTTCCCCTTGTTTTTGATGATCAGTTCAGAGCTGGTCAGATGGGCATCCTTCTGGTCGGCCACCACGGACCCGGTAAGTTTTCCTTCCCCGGTCTTGGTGTTGTAGTCGGCTTCTTCCGCACTGGCGGTGCCGTCATCGTGGCGGATCTTCACATTCCCCACGGCAGCGGCCTGGCCGCTTTTGAAATCATACTGCACCTGATCGCCGCTGATGGAGGACGCCGCCCAGCAGGCAGAAGTAACGGACAGAAGGCCTGCCAGGAGTCCCAGCACTGCGATTTTCTTTACGTTCAGCATTAAAATTCTCCCTTCTGTACGTGAGCATCCTCTTCCAGTTTGGCCTGGTCCAGGGCAACATTGAAGGTTGCCTTTTTCGCCGTGGCCACCGTATCGTCTTTCTTCAGCCGGACATTGCCCTCACCCACCACCATCTGATCTTTGTTGATCCAGGTGAATTTGTCCGCCACTGCATCTCCTCCGTCGGAGGTGGTGCCGTGAGGATTCTTGGTAAGGACCACGTCCTTGGTATCCATATGGACTTCCCCTTCGTCAGCAGTCACGGTCATGGTCCGGCCGTCGTCCTGGTAAAAGGTCCCGCTGATGCCCTTCATGTGGGCCAGCTGGGCTTTTTTGTCATAGAGCAGGGACTGGACGGTAAGTTCCCAGACTTTTTTCCCGTTTTTCGTTTCCTGGATGGTGGAACCGTTTACTTCCTGGAGCACGTCCTTGCCGTTTTCCTGGACCTTGCCCGTGGTGGGCTTGCTGCTCAGGAGCCAGGCAATGACGCCTCCCATCAGGAGCACAGCGGCTGCAATCACCAGCAGTGTACGACGTTTTTCTGCGAGCATGGAGGCATCCTTTCTTTACCCGTTCCAGGGAGTGTTCCAGCGGTGCTGGAACCAGATCCAGTTGTCCGGATACTGGCGGATGATCTTTTCCACTTCCTGGGTCATTTTCAGGGTAATCTTATAATCATCTTTTTCCTGATTTCCCGTATCTTCATAGTAAATGGGTTCTTTCACAAACACCTGGTGGCCATAGCCGCTGGGTTTGCGGACCATGAAGATGGGCACCACCGGAGCTTTGAACTTCCGGGCGAAATAGGCCGGCCCTTCCGGGGTGGAAGCCATCTTCCCGAAGAAGGGAACGAAAATCCCATGGTAGCCTCCGTCCTGGTCGGCGATGAGCCCCAGCATCCGTCCCTTTTTCATGGCACGGGCGCAGCCCAGGATCTCGTTGGTGCCCCGGGCGAAGATTTCCTGTCCCACCCCCCGGCGGAGCTCATTGAGGAAATCACTGTATACCGGGTTGGGCTGGGGCTTCTCCACGGCACTGAGGGGAAATCCGTTGAGGGCCAGAGCGGCTCCCAGCCATTCCCAGTTGTCCATGTGGCAGGCCAGCATCACGACCCCCCGCTTTTTGGCCAAGGCTTCCCACAGGATATCCGGCCGGTCGAAGCTGACCAGGCCCCGGATGTTGTCCTTGTTGAGGGCCGGCATGTAGAGGATCTCCATGGCGGTCATGCCCAGGTTCAGGAACAACCGATGGATAATGGCATGGGCTTCCCGGGCCGTAACCCCCATCCGTTCCTGGATGGTTTTTTCCGCCCGCACCCGCTGTTTTTTGGCAATATGCCAGTATAGTTTACCACAATTCCGTCCCAGCCGCACTACGAATTTGTAGGGCAGCAGGGACAGGAACCGGCTCAGGCCTTTCAAAAATCCGTAAAGCATTACTGTCTGTCTCCCTGTCCCTGGATTTCGTAACTGCGGACGATGCCGTCCCACAGGCCTTTGGCCTTGAGGATCCGTTCGATCACATCCCGGACGGCTCCGTGGCCGCCGTTGCAGGAAGAGACCAGCATGGCCCGTTCCCGGACTTCCGGGGCGGCATCTGCAGGAGCAAAAGTCACCGCCGCCCGTCCGAAAGCGGGCAGGTCGTTGAGATCATCCCCCATAAAGGCGGTTTCTTCCAGCGGAATGTCCAGTTCGTTGGAAGCCTGCTCCAGCACTTTGCCTTTGTAGACCACGTTTTCGTATATGGAGCTGATGCCCAGTTCCATGGCCCGGTGGAGAACGATTTCGCTGTGGCGGCCGGTAATGAGGGCCACCTGGATGCCGTGGCGGAGGGCCAGGCTGATGCCCATGCCGTCCCGGGCGTCAAAATGCTTGGACAGTTCCCCTTCCTGTCCGATGATGATGCTGCCATCGGTCATGACCCCATCCACATCCAGGGCCAGGAGACGGATCTTGGCCAGTTGTTCTTCTGTAATCATTTATACCACTCCCTGGTGTACCAGATCAGTAATATGCAGCAGCCCCACCACTTTCCGGTCCTGATCCACTACGGGCAGGACGGTAATGGGCCGGGGTTTGTTGGATTCCATAAGGTGCAGGGCTTCGGCGGCCAGTTTGTGATCCAGGATGGTCTTGGGATTTCGGGTCATCATCTGGGAAACCGGCCGGTTCAGGCAGTCCAGATCCTTGGCGATGCCTCTCCGGATGTCCCCATCGGTCAAAAGTCCCTGAAGATGCTGGTTGTCATCCACAACAGAGACAGCCCCCACGCCCTTGTCGGTAATGATGAACAGGGCATCCTTGACGCTGATGTCCGCATGGACCAGGGGATTTTCGTCCCCTTTGTGCATCACATCGTCCACCGTAAGCAGCAGCTTCCGTCCCAGGCTGCCCCCGGGATGGAAAATGGCGAATTCTTCCGGGGTGAATTTCCGGGCGCTGAGGAGTTCCATGGCCAGGGCATCCCCATAGGCCAGGGCTGCCGTGGTGCTGCTGGTGGGAGCCAGGCCCAGGGGGCAGGCTTCCCGTTTCACACCCACGTTCAGGACGATATCCGCATTTTTCGCCAGGGTGGATTCCGGATTCCCCACCATGGCGATGACTTTGGCGCCGATCCGCCGGATGGAGGGCAGGATGTTCAGGACTTCTCCCGTTTCCCCGCTGTTGGACAGGGCCAGGACCACATCCATGTCCGTGACCATGCCCAGATCCCCGTGGATGCCTTCCGCCGGATGGAGGAAAAAGGCCGGGGTGCCGGTGCTGGCCAGGGTGGCAGCGATTTTCCGGGCGATGATCCCGGATTTGCCCATGCCGGTGACGATGATCCGGCCTTTGCAGTGGAGGATCATCTCCAGCGCGGCGCCGAAATGGTCATCCACCCGGGGCAGCAGCTCCAGGATGGAATCCGCTTCGATCTGCAGTGCTTCTTTGGCTTTTTCAAACATACCGGTTACGCCTCCCTGCGGCCGATGGCGTCGATGGCTTTGGCGTCCGCCAGGACCTGTTCCAGATCATCCAAGGCAATCATGTTGGGGCCGTCGGACAAGGCTTCTTTCGGGTTGTCGTGGGTTTCGATGAAGAGCCCGTCAACCCCTACAGCAGCTGCCGCCCGGGCCATATGGGGCGCATATTTGCTCTGGCCCCCGGAGCTGGTGCCCTGTCCGCCGGGGATCTGGACACTGTGGGTCACGTCCATGATCACCGGGAAGCCCAGGTCCCGCATAATGGGCAGGCTGCGCATATCCGTCACCAGGGTGTTGTAGCCGAAGCTAACGCCCCGTTCGGTGAGCATCAGATTCCGGCTTCCGGAACCCACGATCTTGTTCACCACATTTTTCATGTCCCAGGGTGCCAGGAACTGGCCTTTCTTCACATTGACCACTTTCCCGGTCCGGGCAGCTTCCACCAGCAGGTCCGTCTGCCGGCACAGGAAGGCGGGAATCTGGATGATGTCCAGGACTTCGGCAGCCTTTTCCACCTGCCAGGTTTCGTGGACGTCACTGATCACCGGCACATTCAGATCTTTCTTGATCTGGGCCAGGATCTGGAGACCTTCTTCGATGCCCGGGCCCCGGAAGGAATCCAGGGAAGACCGGTTGGCTTTATCATAAGAAGCTTTAAACACATAGGGCAGGCCCAGCTTTTCACAGATGGCCTTGGCCCGTTTCCCGATGGCCAGGCTCCGTTCGTAGCCTTCCAGCACGCAGGGGCCGGCCATGATCAGCAGCGGGTGACCCTGTCCCACCTGGTAGGGTCCGATCTTGACGATTTCCATGGGATTACTCCTTTCCTTCCTGGTCCAGTTGGGCGAAGATTTCGTTGGCCCGGTCCAGATCAGCCTGGGTGTCGATGCCCACGCCCTGGAAGTCCGTAGCCAGGACTTTAATCTTTACGCCGTTTTCCAGGGCCCGGAGCTGTTCCAGCCCTTCCACCCGTTCCAGGGGCGTGGGCAGGAGCGCCGCAAACTTCAGCAGGAAGTCCCGGCGGTAGGCGTAGATGCCGATATGCTTCCATACCTTCACTTCCGGTTCTTCATTCCGGGGATAGGGAATCAGGCTCCGGGAAAAATACAGGGCGTAGCCGTTCTGGTCGGTGACCACCTTTACCGCATTGGGGTTCTGGTAGTCCTCCGGATTCATTTCCGTTTTGCAGGTGGCCATTTCCAGGTCGGGATTGTCTGCAAAGGCCTGGGCCAGGTCGTCGATGACCTGGGGCGGGATCATGGGTTCGTCGCCCTGGACATTGACGATCACATCCACATCCTCGAAGTTGAGAGCCACTTCCGCCAGCCGGTCGGTGCCGCTGGGATGATCTTCGGAGGTCATCACAGCCCGGCCGCCGAAGGCATTGACGCAGTCCAGGATCCGCTGGTCGTCGGTGGCCACCAGCACTTCATCAGGGATCCGGGCCAGAGCGGCCCGTTCATAGACCCGCTGGATCACGGGTTTGCCATGGATCAGGGCCAGGGGTTTCCCTGGCAGACGGGTGGACCCGTAACGGGCCGGAATTACACACAGTACTTTCATTTGGACGGATTCTCCTTTTTAATGGCGGCTTTGATGGTATCGGTAAAGGCTTCTTCGCCGCTGGTAATCTGGATTTCCATATCCAGGATGTACAGAGGCACATCCCGGTGGAGGTAAATAAACTCTGTGGGGATTTTCACCGCATCTTTCCCGGTGGTGACCAGGGCTTTGACGCCCCGGCTGATGGCCCGGTCCATGATGTACTGCATTTCCACCATGCCGTAATCGTGGTGGTCCGGATACCGGATGGCTTCCACGATGTTCAGGCCTTCGGCGTTCATGGTCTGCTCAAAGGAAGAAGGGTTGCCGATGGCAGAAAACACCATCACATGCTTGCCCCGGAGGGCTTCCAGAGGCAGGGCCTTGGACATGTCGTTCTTGTACCAGTCTGCGATCTCGATGTAGTCGCAGGGTTTATGGATGCTCTCGGCAATGGGAGCCGCCGGAGCGTATTTGTGCAGGGTGTCGCAGAGAGTGGCCCGGGAAATGGGGGAACTCTGGTCGCATTTGGTCAGGAGGAACAGCCCTGCCCGGCTCAGGTTGCTGAGGGGCTCCCGGAGCGTGCCCCGGGGCAGGATGCAGCCGTTGCCGAACATGTTGAGGGTATCCACCAGCACCACGTCCAGGTCCCGGTACAGCTGCCAGTGCTGGTAGCCGTCATCCAGGATGATCACTTCCGCCTTGAACTTGTCCACGGCGAACTGGCCCGTAATGGCCCGTTCCTTGCCGATGACCACCGGGATCCCCGGCAGCTGCTTGGCCATGAGGAACGCTTCGTCCCCGGCTTCATAGGCGGTCATGTAGATTTTCTTCCCATCGGACACCACCCCGATCTTTTCTTCCCAGTGGGACCGGTAGCCCCGGTTCAGGATCACCACCCGGTAGCCCAGTTTCTGGATCATCAGGGCCACTTTCTGGGCGGTGGGGGTCTTGCCGGTGCCCCCTACGGTAATGTTGCCGATGCTGATCACGCAGCAGTCCAGTTTGGTCCGGGGTACCAGCCCGGCGTTGTAGCAGAACAGCTTCAGCCGGACCCCGGCTTCATAGAGCACGGAGAGGATCCGGAGGAAGGCCAGGACGCACCAGTCCAGGATCCCGTTGTCTTCCCCGTGGGAAAGCTGGATCAGGTACTGGGTCACCGCATCCCCGGGACGCATCCGGGGGCTCACTTCGTCGTTGATGTTCCGGGTATTGATCTTGTAATGGGTGTTCACCATGCTTTCGGTGGCAGTGAGTTCCAGCAGCTCCTTCAGGTAGCCGATGGTCCGCACGGCGGCGCCCCGGTTTTCCCGGATCACCTGGAGAGAGGCATCCCCCATCTTTTTCCGCAGGGCATCGTCTTTGAAGATCTTCAGGAACATGTCCGTCATTTCCTTGCCGTCATGGATCTGGACACAGGCCCCCACTTTGCTCAAAAGGGCGAAGGAATCCTTGAAGTTGGACATGCTGGGCCCCACGATGATGGGTTTGGCATGGGCTGCCGGTTCCAGCACATTGTGGCCGCCGTGGTTGATCAGGCTGCCGCCTACAAACACCGCATCCCCCACTGCATAGATCCGACCCAGTTCCCCGATGGTGTCGATCAGGACCACCTGGTATTTGGGACGGGGATTGCTCATGGCCTTCAGAGAGGACCGAAGACCCAGAGAAAGGCCGTATTTTTCCGCCAGCCGGGTGATTTCATGGATCCGGCCAGGCTTCCGGGGAGCGATGATGAGACGGGCCTGGGGGAATTCCTTCCGGATGTCCAGGAAGCTCTGGAACAGGGTTTCCTCTTCAGTAGGATGGGTACTGCCGGCCACGATCACCGGGTAGTCCTCTTCCAGCCCCAGTTCATCCTTGTACTGCTGGAGATCTTCCGGGGTCACTTCCGCATAGGTCTGGTCGAATTTGGTGTTGCCGGTCACAAAGATCCGGCGTTTTTCCGCCCCCAGATGCTGGATGTATTCCGCATCGATGGAGGACTGCATGCAGAACCGGGTGACGCTGCCCATCATGTCGGCCAGGATGCCGAACAGATACCGGTAGCTTTTCACGGATTTGTCGGAGATCCGGCCGTTGACCATCATCACCGGGATCCGGCGCAGCTTGATGGCCCGGAGGAAGTTGGGCCACAGTTCCGTTTCCACCGGCATGAAGATCCGGGGCATGATCCGCTTCACAAAGGATTCGGACACAAAGGGCAGATCCAGGGGGAAGTAGATGATGGCATCGGCTTCCGGGATGATCTGGTGGGCCATGTTGTAGCCCCCGGTGGTCACGGCAGACACCAGGATCTTGGCATCGGGCATGGCCTTGCGGATTTCTTTCACCAGCGGGCTGGTGGCCACGATTTCCCCTACGGAAGCACCGTGGATCCAGATGCAGTTTTTATGGGCAACGGCTGCGATTTCTTCATCCCGGATGAACCCCAGGCTCTGACGGAACCGGCGGGGAAAGCCTTTTTCCCGGAAATACCGCCAGGTAAAGTAGGGCAGGATCACAAAGATGAACAAAACTGTGGCCAGGAAGTTATAAATATAGTACATACATTGACCTCGTTTTCATTGGGCTTGGCTTGCTTGGAAGGAAGGCGGCTGATCAGCGGGCAGGGACCTCCGTCCCGGCCGGTGCCGTTTCCTGGTCTTCCAGTTTCCGGACTTCCGCCTGTTCGGCTTTTTCCCGGTACTGGATGTCGTGTAGGTGAGCATAAAGCCCGTGACGGGCCATCAGTTCCTCATGGGTGCCGGCTTCCACGATTTCCCCATGATCCAGTACCAGGATCTTGCTGGCGTTCTGGATGGTGGACAGCCGGTGGGCGATTACAAAAGAGGTACGGCCCACCATGAGCCGGTCCAGGGCTTCCTGTACGATCCGTTCACTTTCCGTATCCAGGGCGGAAGTGGCTTCGTCCAGGATCAGGATCCGGGGATCCTTCAGGATGGCCCGGGCAATGGCAATGCGCTGGCGCTGGCCCCCGGACACGTTGATGCCCCGGTCTCCCAGGTAGGTGTCATACCCCTGGGGCAGTTTCTGGATGAATTCGTCCGCATTGGCGGCCTTGGCGGCGGCCAGCACTTCTTCCCGGGTGGCATCCAGCCGCCCGTAGAGGATGTTGTTGTACACTGTGTCGTTGAACAGGTTGGTTTCCTGGGGCACAATGCCCACCTGTTCCCGGAGGGAAGATACGGTTACGTCCCGGATGTCGTGGTCATCGATGAGGATGGCCCCTTCGGTCACGTCATAGAACCGGGGCAGCAGGTTGGCGATGGTGGATTTGCCGGCACCGCTGGGCCCCACCAGGGCAATGGCCTGGCCGGGCTGGGCGGTAAAGGTCAGGTGCTTCAGGATGGGTTCATCCGGATTGTAGGAGAAGGACACGTCACGGAATTCCACCTTCCCTTTTACAGGAGGCAGGGCAATGGCATCGGCCTTTTCCGGAATCTTTTCGTCCAGATCCAGGATGCTGAACACCCGGTCTGCAGCGGCCAGGGCTTTCTGGATGTTCCCCAGCACCCGGGCGATCCGCTTGATGGGGTTGGAGATATTCACGGCATAGACCAGGAAGGCAATCAGGGACCCGGCGGTAATGTCACCGCTGAGCACCCCCCGGCCCCCGAACCAGATAATGGCGGTGACCCCCAGGGCGGCGATGAATTCGATCACCGGGGACAGGGTACCCATGAGCCGGACGCTTTTCATGTTGGCATCGAAGTTCTTCCGGTTGGTCCGTTCAAACCGGGCGATTTCATAAGGCTCCCGGACGAAAGACTTCACCACCCGGCTGGAAGACAGGGTTTCCTGGAGCACGGAGGTGATGTCGGCGGTGGCCTGCTGGATCCGGTGGCCGGTCTTCCGGATCTTCTTGCCGAAGAAATCCATGAAGAACAGTACCACCGGGAAGGTGCAGAAAGCGAACAGGGTCAGTTTCCAGTCCAGATAGACCATGGCACAGATGGAACCGATGAGGACGGAAGTTTCCGTGATGATTTCCACCGAGTTGTCCACCATGGCACTCTGCATGGCCTGGACGTCGTTGGTCACATAGCTCATGATGGTGCCCAGTTTGTTGGTGTCATAGAACCGGGTATCCAGTTCCATCATCTTTTTGAACACCAGGCCCCGGATGTCGATGACCACGCTTTCCCCCACATAGTTCATCAGGTAATTCTGACCGTAGTAGGTAATGCCCCGGGCAAAGAAGATCACCACGATTCCCAGAGCGATCAGGTTCAGCAGCTGGGCATCGTTGTTGATGAACACCTTGTCGATCACGTCCCGGACGATCCAGGGCACGTACAGGTTGGCGGCGGAGGTGAGCACGGTGCAGACCCCTGCCAGGGCCAGACGGGGCAGATAGGGTTTGATGAAGCGCAAAATTCGCAGATAGAGGTTCATGGATTCTCCTTTGCTGTTTCAAGGATCAGACGGGCGGTCCGTTCCACGGCACCGGGCTGACCCAGCTTGGCAACGGCCTTTTGCATTTCTTCCCGGACGGCGGCGGCGTTGGCCGGCTCCAGGAAGTGGAGGACGGCGGCAGCCATGTGGTCCGGGGTCATGTTTTCCTGGATCAGTTCCGGAAGGATTTCCTTCCCGGCCAGGATGTTGGGCAGGCCGATGTATTTCACATAGACCATGTGTTTGGCGATCCACATGCTGAGAGGACTGGCGGTGTAGCAGATAACGCTGGGCAGCCCGCAGAGAGCCGCTTCCAGGGTCACGGTGCCGCTGGTGGCCAGGGCCGCGTCGCAGGCCCCCATCACATCATAGTTGTGTCCTTCCACCACTTTCACCGGCAAAGGACTGGTCTGGAGGATGGACTGGAGCAGGCCGGCGTCAATGGACGGGGCCTTCTGGAGGACGAATTCCGTTTCCGGCCGCTGCTTCCGGATTTTCGGCAGGGCCTGGAGCATCACCGGCAGCACCCCGGTGATTTCCTTCACCCGGCTGCCCGGGAGCAGCAGCACCACCGGATGGCCGGGCCGTTTGCCGATCAGGGCTTCCGCCTCCTGAGGACTCAGGGTGGGCTGGACAATGTCCACCAGCGGATTCCCCACAAATTCCACCGGGGCTCCCGCCGCTTTGTAGACTTCCGCTGCAAAGGGGTAGATGCAGGCCACTTTGGCGGCCAGCCGGGCCACGTCTTTGGCCCTCCCCCGGCGCCAGGCCCAGGCGGAAGGAGGGATGTAGGAAAATACCGGGATCCCCAGCTTTTTGGCTTCTTTGGCTACCCGCATGTTGAAATCCGGGTAGTCCACAGTTACGAACACATCGGGCTTCCGTTCCTCCATAAGACGGCGGAAAGCCTTCTTCAGCCCCAGCAGACGGGGCAGAGCCTGGAGGACTTCCACAAAGCCCATGACGCTGTAATCTTTATAATTGAACACCACTTGCCCACCGGCTGCTGCCAGGGCATCACCGCCCATGCCAAAGACCTGGGCCGTGGGGTCCTGCTGCAGGATGGCACGGGTCAGTGCAGCGGCATGAAGATCGCCGGAGGCTTCCCCCGCAGAAATGAAAACTTTTGTCACCCTGTTGTCTCCTCTCTCATCTGAACATAAATGTACAGTTTATTATATCACATAACAAAAAAGGGGGTGTGAAAAAATTCACACCCCCCACCGAAGCCAAAATGGACTGTGAAAAAATGAAGATCATTTTTTCACAGTCCATTTTTATTTTCCTTCCGGATCCTTCATGGCCACCACCGTCAGTTTGTGACGGTTGGCCAAGTCCAGGGCCTTTTCCCGTTCCACCAGGAGGGTCCGTCCGGCTTCCATGACGATGCCGGCACAGCCGGATTCGATCATGGATTCCACGGTCTTCACCCCGACTCCCGGCATGTCGAACCGGTTGTCCTGGGCGGGCTTGGCAGTTTTGGCCACAATGGCCCCCTTGCCCAGTCTGCCGCCCCGGAGGATGCAGGCATCGGTGCCCTCGATGGCTTCCACGGCCATGATGGCCTTGTTCTTCACCACCACAGTCTGGCCGATGTCCAGGCCTCCGATTTTCTTGGCCATGGCAAAGCCGTACTTCATGTCTTCCCATTCTTCCGGTGTGGGCTGCCGTTTGCTCAGCACCCCTTCCTGGGGCATGAGATCCGTCAGGAACAGGGTCTGGTCCATTACATGGATCCCCATGTCTTCCAGTTTGGCCACCAGGGCATTCATGATGGTGTCATCGTGCCGGTCCGGCAGGGACATAAGGATCTTGATGGCCTGCCAGTCCGGGACCAGGATGCCTCCGGAATAGAGGATTTCCTTGGTCACCTTGCCGATCATGGTGACTTCATCCACCCCTTCCTGCTTCAGGGTCTTGAAGATTTTCCCCACTTTGCCGATGTTGATGGCATAGAAGGCATCCGCTTCTTTTTCCAGGTCTTCATGGGTGCCGGGGACCAGGGCCACAGCCACTGTACGGTAGCCGGCCTTTTTGGCTCCCCGGACCACATCCACCGGCAGATGGCCCACCCCGGAAAGCACCCCTAAGGTCTTCCCCATAGGCTTACTCCCGGATACCGTGGGCGGAAGCCCGGCAAATGCCTCTTTCCACCGTGCGCAGGAAGCGCATGAAATGTTCCACTTCTTCGTAGCTGTCCAGTTCCAGTTCCATGGTCTTGATGGCATCGGACAGGGACAGGCCTCTCTTGTAGAGGATCTTGTAGGCTTTCTTCAGCTCCCGGCGGACTTCCATGGGGATACCTGCCCGGGAGATCCCCACGCTGTTGAGCCCTGCCACATAGGCCGGGTTCCCGGCCACGATCACAAAGGGCGGTACATCCTGGGAAATCCGGCTCATGCCGCCGCACATGCAGTTCCGGCCGATCTTGGTGAACTGATGCACAGCGGTAAGGCCCCCGATGACGGCCCGGTCTTCCACGATCACATGGCCGGCCAGGGTGGCTACGTTGCTCATGATCACGTTGTTGCCCACAATGCAGTTGTGGGCCACGTGGGTATAGGCCATCATCAGCACATTGTTGCCGATCCGGGTTTCATTGCCTTCTCCCACAGCCCGATGGACCGTGGCGCATTCCCGGATGGTCACATGATCGCCGATGATGGTTTCCGTATCTTCTCCTTTGTATTTCAGGTCCTGGGGGACTTCGCCGATGCTGGCACCCTGGAAGAATTCGCAGTTCTTCCCGATGGTGGTCCGGCCGGTAATCACAACGTGGGGATGAATGATGGTACCTTCACCGATCTTGACATGTTCACCGATGACAGAGTACGGGCCAATTTTCACGTTGGGGCCGATTTCCGCACCCGGTGCAATAATGGCTGTCTCATGTATCATACTAGAATCTGCTGTCATTGTTTCACTCCACCTTTATTGTTTATTTTCCGCCAGCGCAAAGAAGAAGTCCCCTTCGCAGGCCGGCTCTCCGTCCACTGTACCTTCACAGTGGGCCACACCCATATTGCCTTTGATTTTCGTAATGATGGCGGTGGTCACCAGCTGGTCCCCCGGTTTGATGGGACGGCGGAAACGCACCTTGTCGATTTTCCCGAAGACGGCGATCTTGCCCCGGTTTTCTTCCGGATACAGCAGGGTAACGCCGCCCACCTGGGCCATGGCTTCGATCAGCAGCACCCCGGGCATAATGGGATTCCCAGGGAAGTGGCCGATGAACTGGGGCTCATTCATGGTGATGTTCTTGATCCCCACGGCCCGCTTCATGGGTTCCAGTTCGATGATCCGGTCCACCAGCAGCATGGGATACCGATGGGGCAGAATCTTTTGGATTTCCTGAATGTCTAATGTAATCATATCCTTACTCCTTACTTCTTTTTTCTCTTTTCCGGAAACCGGGGTATGTCTGGGATGATATTCATGGAGCCGCCGATATTCATCGATCTGCCGGGACACATTATCGTTGAAGGCGTGACCGCTCTTCATGCAGATGATATGGGCATGGATGGGGCCCAACAGGTACATGTCCCCGATCACGTCCAGGATCTTGTGCCGGATCAGTTCATCCGGGAACCGGGGGGTGGACAGGATCTTGTCCTTGCTGAACACCACTACATTCTCCAGGTTGCCTCCCAGGCCCAGGCCCATTTTCCGCAGTTGGGCGATTTCATCTTCAAAGGCCACGGTCCGGGCGGAAGCCACTTCCTTCAGGAAATTATCTCCCTTATCTTCCACGTCCATCACCTGGGTTCCCAGGAGAGGATGGGGATTGATAGAGGTAAAGGTGATCCGGAAGCCCTCGTAGGGCAGCACCACAATGGAGCGGTCTCCGTCGTAATGGGAGAAGGCCCGGTCCACATGGTACACCTGGCGTTCCCCGTCCTGTTCCTCGATGCCCGCCTTCAGGATCTCATCGATGAAGGCCTGAGCGGAGCCGTCCCCCACCGGGGGTTCTGCCGAAGACATTTCCACGTAGCAGTTGTCGATTTTCAATATGGCCAGAGCCGCCATGAGATGCTCGATGGTGGTGACGCTGGCTCCGTTTTCCGTCAGGGTGGTGGCCCTGGTGGTAGCAGTGATGTTGGATGCCACGGCACGGACCTGGGGCCGGCCTTCCATATCTGTGCGGATGAACACGATGCCCGTATCCACCGGTGCCGGGCGCAGGGTCATTTCCACCAGCTTCCCGGAATGGAGCCCGATGCCGTCACAGGAAGCCGCCTGTTTCAGGGTGTGCTGTTTTTCAATGGTCATAAATCACACGCCTTTCTTATACTTTTCATACCGTTTGCGGCCATCCTTCCAGCGGTCGTGGACCCAGAACCACATGGCCGGATCCAACCGGATTTCCCGCTCAGCGATGGCTACCAGTTCTTCCATTATAACACGGACGTCCTCTGAACGGTTAGCTGTTTTCTCCGTGTGGAGGGCCGGATAGATCCGGGCGGTCAGGGTTCCGTCAGGGTTGTTGTGCATGAACAGGGGCACAATGGGAGAACCGAACATCCTAGACAGATGGGCGGCTCCCTGGGGAACCCGGGAAGGTTTGCCGAAAAACAGCAGATGTTCTCCGGTATGGGCGGAATCCTGATCGTACAGGATCCCCACCAGATGTTTCTTTTTCAAATAACGGCCGATGGCCAGCATGCTGTTTTCCCCATGGTTGTAGGTCACATGCTGCCCCACCATCTGCCGGTAGTCGTTGATGAATTTATCCATGGCCCCGTTGTTCTGCTTCCGGGTAATGGACAGGATGGGATAGCCCAGAAGGGCCATGGAAGCCCCCAGCATCTCCCAGTTGCCGTAGTGGGCAGTGCACATGATCACCCCCTTATCTTCCGCATAGGCTTTTTCCAGGTTCTCCAGTCCTTCGAAATGGACCAGCTGCCGGAAATTGTCTTTGGTGATCAGGGGATATTTCAGCACTTCGATGAGCATCCGTCCGAAACGGTAGATGCTTTCCCGGGCAATCTGTTCCGCCTGCGCTTCATCCACCCCCAGGCAGTCCCGGATGTTTTCCCGGGCCATGTACCGGCGCCAGGCCGGCACCACCCGCCATCCCAGATGCCCCAGCACCCAGGCCAGGGCCCGGTTCAGACAGTCCGGCTGGTGGCACACCAGCCAGCTGATGAACTCCATGAGCTTGTACGCAGCCATCCTGCATCCTCCTTAAAAGGTAAGGTCCATCCCTCCGTACAGGTGATGGTCTCTCACACCCACCTGGGCCTGGATGAATTTCCCCACCGGGATGCCGGCGCCGTAGTTGAAATGGCTGCCGTCATATTCTCCCATGAGATTCATGGAAAGACCCAGGAGTCTGGTTTCTTTTTCCACGGCATAGAAACCGTGCTTGTACTGGTCTCCGGTCCCCACCCCGCCGTGGATCTTCCAGCCGGCGGCCAGGGCCTTGGTGACAGCCACATAGCCCCGCCGGTCATTCCGGTCTCCGATATCCTCCACGCCAATGGCGATAGCAGGGGTCAGCGGGGTTTCCCGGAGCACCTGGAGTTTGGCGCTGACGGTGCCGTAGGATCCGTCATGTTTGGTATCCACATGGCTGCCGGCCACTTCGATGCCCAGAGGCAGGGCGATGTTGCCCCGTACATTCCGGCCTTCCTTGGTCCAGTCCAGTCCGGCGGACACATGGCCGGGCATCCGGACGTAGCCAGAAGGGGCGTTGATGATGCCGCTGGTGCCGCTGGGAGTGGTTTTGGCTTCTGCAGCCCCAAAAGGCAGCGCCGCTAGGGCACACAGCAGGGCAGCGGTCAGTTGTCTCTTCATGGTTGTTCCTTCTTTCCTTTTTCCAGTGCTTCCACGGTTTTTTCCAGCTGACGGAGCCGTTTCAGGGCAGCTCCCAGCTTCCGTTCATTGGCGGTCTGCCGCAGCCAGTCCACATGGGGCTGGGCAGGGAAGCCGGCCCACACCACATTGTCCGGCACGTCGCTGATGATCCCGGTACGGCCGGCAAAGGTGCAGTTGCTGCCGATTTTCAGATGGCCGGCGGTAGCAGCCTGGCCCCCGAAGGTGGTGTTGTTCCCAACAGTGACACTGCCGGAAATGCCCACATGGGCCACCAGGATGCAGTTTTCGCCGATGATGTCATTATGGCCCACATGGACCAGATTGTCGATCTTGGTGCCTTTGCCGATCACCGTGCTGTCCACGGTAGCCCGGTCGATGCAGGTGTTGCAGCCGATTTCCACATCGTCTCCCAGGACCACGTTCCCGGTCTGGAGCACTTTGGTGTGTTTGCCGTTGGCGGTGATGTACCCGAAGCCGTCTCCGCCGATGACACAGCCGGCCTGGAGAATCACCCGGTCCCCCACCACACAGTCTTCCCGCACCGTCACGTTGGAATACAGGGTGCAGTCAGCACCGATCTTCGCATGGCGTCCCACGTACACATGGGGATAGATCACCGTGTTGTCCCCGATTTCCGCATCTTCCGCCACATAGGCAAAGGGCAGGATGGCCACATTCTTCCCCACTTTGGCCGTGGGATGGATGAAGGCGTATTGGCTGATGCCCTTTTTCACCGCTTCCGGGGGACGGAACATCTGGAGCAGCACCGCAAAAGCGGCCCGGGGATTTTCCACGGCCAGTACAGCCTGTTCTCCCCTGAATTCCGCTCCCCGGGGAATCATGATGGCCCCGGCCCGGGACCGTCCGGCCACTTCCAGATAGGGAGGCACCGCAAAGGAAATCTGATCCTTCTGGGCTTCTTCCAGTCCATTGACCCCCTTGAGGACCATTCCGGGGTCACCCTGGAGGATTTCCCCTTTCAACAATGTTGCCAGTTCCTGTAAGGTTTTTTCCATTTCCAGCATCCTTTCCATTTCATGATGGTACGGGAAAAAGGGCGAACAGTGTCCGCCCTTATCGAATCTTATTTCATTGCTTTGATGATGTCATCGGTGACGTCCACACCGCCCTGAGGGACGGCTTCCTTCACCAGGATGGCGCTCAGGTTCTTTTCTTTGGCAACGGATGCGGCGGCCGCGTCAAAACTGCCTTTCACCTTGGCCTGGGCTTCTGCCTGGAGGCTGTGCATCTTCTGGCTCTTTTCCGTCAGAATCTTCTGGGCTTCTTCCTGGCTCTTGCCGGCGGTTTCCTGGTTCAGTTCCTCTTCCATGGCCTTGCCCTTGGTCTGGAGGTCCTGGGTGGCATCCTTGAACACCTGGCTTTCCGTCTGGACCTTATTCATGTCCACCACACCGAACTGGGCGTTCCGCCCGCAGCCAAAGGACAGCATGGCTGCTGCCACTACACAGAGAATCATTGCTTTTTTCATGTTGTTCCATCCCTCTTAGTAAACAATTTGCTGGACGACCGTGTTCACTTCGTCAGTGATGTCGTCGGCGCTGATATTGGCTCTCGGATTCCGGAAAATCAGCGTGTATTTCCGGCTGAGATTGACTTTCTTAATGGCGCTGAGGATATCACTGTCGATTTCCTCCCGCATCTGTTTTTCCTTGTCTTCCTGCTGCTGGATCTCCTTGTCCATGGACTGGAGCAGTTTATCCAGTTCCGGCTGGCCTTCCTGGTTCTGGGGAGTTTTCCCGGTGAGAGAAAGCCCTGTCTGTTCCTGGACCACCTGACCGGCCAGTTCCTTGGAAAAGGCCTGGAGCCGTGCCTGGGAAGCAGCCACGTCCGCAGCCATCTGCTGCTGGAGCCACTGCTCCTTTTCCGCTTCCACATCCGCCCGGTCCTTCTGGCGTTTGTCCAACAGTTCCTGCTGTTCCTGGAGAAGCGCTTTCTGGGCTTCATCGCTCATTTTCACGCTGCTCAGCTTCAGCCGCAGGTTGAACAGAGGGATCCGGTATTTTTCTTCCACCGCATCCCGGTCCGCCTTCACCCGGCTTTCCGCTTCCTCTTTCAAGGCTGCCCGTTTTTTCCGGAGCAGGTCCTGTTCCTGGGCCCGTTTCTCCGCCACCTGGGCAGACCACTGGGCTGACTGGAACTGGCCCTTGCCGGCTTCCCGGACTTTCTTCATCTGTCCCAGGAGAGCCAGCTGCTGCTGGCCGTTTTCCTTCTGCCGTTCCCGCAGCCATTTGGCGGTTTCCAGCTGTTCCTTCCGGCGCTGCCATTCCTTGTACTTGGGGTGCTGTTCCACCA
>NZ_FR902029.1:2466-14430 GCF_000437815.1 Acidaminococcus sp. CAG:542 | reverse complement strand
GAACCGTGGCTTGTCCTGCCGGAAGGGAAGCTGCCACCGGGAAAAACCGCAGCCGGACAGGAGAAGAAGACCTGCCAGCAGAAGACTGAGCCATCTGCCCATGAGCCATCCCCTCCTGTCCCGGAATTATTTCTTGGCTTTTTTCAGCTGGGCGGTTACATCCGCCGTAACGTCCAGACCGCCATAGACCACAGCACCCTGGTTGACCACCACGGTGAGGCCCTTGGTCTTGCCTACGGCCACAATGGCGTCATCCACTTCTTTCTTGACCGGTTCAATCAGTTCCTTCTGCTTGTCTTCCAGTTTTTTCTGGTATTCCGCAGCCAGTTTCTGTTTGTCCGCATCGCTCATGTTCTTGGACTTTTCTTCAAACTCCTTCCGGCTGTCTTCAGCAGCCTGCTGGAGCTGGGTCTGGGCATCTGCCAGACCGGGAGCCGCAGCCATCACCTGGTTGTAGTTCACTTTGCCGATGGCCGAATTCATGGTGGCGTCACCGCCTCCCAGGTTCTTGCCCTGGATGGCCAGGACGAAGATCCCAACCACCATAATGGCCGCAATGGCCAGAGAAATGACCTTGACATTTTTCTTGTGGGCCAATTCCATCATTTTACTATCCCTGCTTCCTTGTTATGCAATTTGTTTATCAGAACTGACCGCCAAAGCTGAAGTGGAAGCGGCCTCCACGGTCGCTGCTTTCCAGCCGGTAGCCATAGTCCAGCTTAATGGGACCCAGCGGGGAATTGATCCGGAGACCGATACCCACAGAGTTCTTCAGTTTGCCCAGGTCGTAATTGGATTCGTCGTATTCCTTGTTCCAGGCGTAGCCTGCATCGGTAAAGAATACCCCCTGGACTTTCTTGATGATGGGATACCGGAATTCCAGGGATCCCTTCACCATGCTGTTGCCCTTGAACTGGTCATCCCGGTAACCCCGGAGGATGTCGCTGCCGCCTAAGCTGAAGCGCTGGGACAGAGGCATATCCCCGTTGGCATAGCCGGCTCCCAGGTTGAGAGCCCACACATTGTCCTTGCCCATCCGGTAGTAGTACCGGTAGTCGGCCTGGTATTTCTGGAAGTTGAAGTCCCCGCCGAAGGAGGCCACTTCCACGGAATAGGCCGTCCGTTTCCCTTCCCGGGGATCGTAGATGTTGTCCCGGGTATCCAGGGTACGGGCAAAGGTGATGCTCCGGGTGATCCCGAAGTTCTTCTTCATCCGTTCGTGTTTGTCCCAATCGAAGTCGTCAGGATATTCGTGGATATAGTCATAGCCATTTTGTCCGGCTTCGAACCACTGAGTGCCGTAGCCGCTGACGGGTTTCTTGTATTTGTCGTCCCGGTTCTTCAGGGTGATGCTGTTGGTGATGAATTCGTTGTCGGTGACCCGGCTGAAGAACAGTTCCTCACCGGTACGTTTCTTGTAGTACCGGGCGATTTCATCCCCGTCCCGATTGTAGTCCACGTACTCGTTGGTCATGTTGTAGAAGGTGAAGCCGGCAGTAGTTTCCTTGTCATCGATCCAGGGCTTCACATAGGACACTTCGAAGTTGGCCTTGGTTTCAGAGTCGCCGCCGAATTCCCAACGGGCGCTGACACTGTCCCCGGTGCCCATGAAGTTCTTGTCCCCGATGCTGACCATACCCAGGAAGCCGTCGGCATCACTGTAGCCGGCGCCGATCCCGAAGGTACCGGTGCTGGTTTCCACCACGGACACTTCCACGGAAACGGTATTGGGCATCTGGCCCGGGTTCAGACGGATGTTCACGTCTTCAAAGAAGCCCAGATTGTAGATCTTCTGCATGGCCCGGCGGGCTTTCTTGGCATTGAAGGGTTCGCCCTTCTTCATGCGCATTTCCCGGATAACCACGTAATCCTTGGTCTTGGTGTTGCCCTTCACCCGGAAATCTTCGATGACCCCTTCCGCCACCTGGACGATAAGCCGTCCGTCCGGCTGCATCCGCACATCGGCCACTTTGGCCAGGATGTAGCCCTGCTGGCTGTAAAGGCTTTCCACCTTCCGGGCGCCGATGTTCACATCCCGGGAGTTCAGGACCTTCCCGATGGGCAGATCCAGTTCTTTTTTAATGTCCCCGGTGGAGATCACCGTGTTTCCTTCAATATCCAGGTCCGTAAGCACAGGATTTTCTTCCAGCTGGTATTTGATCTGGACCCCTTCCGGGACTTTGGTGAACACCGGACGGATATCGTAGAACCAGCCGGTTTCGTAGAGAGCCCGGATATCATCCTGGAGCCCTTCCTTGGTGAACTTGGTGCCGGCCGGCATCTTCAGCACGTCTGCCAGTTTGGCCGGATCCTCATGGGAGGCGCCTTCCAGGGTGACCTTGGTGACAGTCTGGCCGATAAAGGGAAGGGATTCCTTTTCCACTTTGGCATACTGGTTTTCCTGGGTGGTGATATCATAGTCGGACAGGACGGACTGCTGGAGGATACTCCGGCCCGGCAGCTGCTTGTTCTGGGCTTCCTGGATTTCCTTCTGCTGGGTCATCCGGGCTTCCAGCTGTTCTTCATCAGCCTGGGCCTTTTCCTTTTCCTGTTCCAGTTTCTTCTTGCCCACCTTTTCGATATAAGTGACACCGTTCCGGCGGACTTCCCGATATCTGGGCTGTTCTTCTTCAGCAGGAGCTGCTGGAGCAACCGCTCCCGCCGGCTGGGCAGCAGTCTGGCTCTCCGGAGCCACCTCGATGGTTCCGATGCCCTGTCCTTCTTTGGCGGCCGTTTTGTGCGGCCCCAGTTCCACTTCCTGGCTGTGGGTGATTTCTGCGGCATAGACCGGAGTGGTCATGGCCAGAGATGCCAGGACAGCGACGGACAGCTGCCGCCAGTTTACATGTTTTTTCATAGAGTACCCTCCGTACAGGTTTTTGCTGTCAGTATCTACTTGAAAATCAACGATTAATTATACCATATCCCGTTTATTATACCTTCTATGGGATAATATTTCCAGTCCTGGAGTGTGAAAAAAGGGGTGTGAATAAATTCACACCCCGGTCACAGGCTGTTGCAAAGGCAACAGTCCCTTCTTTTAAAACCTCGTCCGATACTGTACCCCATACCACCGGTTGTTGTCTTCATCGATGGATACACCCAGATGGACTTTGGGAGCCACCCGGTACCCGGCGTACAGGTTATGTTCTTCTCCGTCGAAGCTGGTGGTATAGCCCAGCAGCAGCTTCCGGCCGAAATACCGGCTCAGCAGCACGTTGTACTGGCGCCGTTCCTGACCGGTGGCTTCGTTGGCCCGGTTGGTATCTGCGGAGAAGGATACCAGGTTCTGGACATTGCCGCTGTAGATCCGCAGTTCGTCCAGACCCAGGGCGTCCTTGATGGCGTCTTCCACATCCGCCAGGAAGGTCATCTGGAGCCCGGCATCCACCAAACCTCTCCAGGCATCGTCCCCCAGGCTGGCGTCGTCGGTTTTCAGGGTCAGGAACCGCTTCAGGGTGTTTTCATCCTGGGGCGGATCACTGGACAGTTTGATCACAATGTTGTCCAGGCTGAGCGGCCCGCTGGCCTTGGCCAGGATATTGTACTGTCCCAGACGGGTAAAGGCCGACATGTTCACATTGGGCACAAAGGTCCCGGGACGTGGCCAGTAGATTTCCCCGAACCCGATGTTGAACGGAGTGCCCAGATATTTCAGCCGGCTGCCCCGGTTCACCCGGATGCTGCCGTTGATCTGGGGGAAGGCCGTGCTGCCCATAATGTGGAACTGGCCTTTCAGCCACAGGTCCATAAAGGCTGCATTGTACAAATGGAGATTGTTCCCCAGGTCCACGTCGATATCCAGTCCGATGTCCGAATTTCCCTCCCCGAATTCCGGGATGGCGGACAGCCCCAGATACCCTTTGTCCAGTTTGATGTTCCCGCTGAGGAAGGGTTTGTTTTCCTTGTGCTCCAGGTCGAAGTTCCCGTTGAGTTTCCCCTTCACCATGGAAGAGACCAGTTCCACATCCTTGATGGCCAGATTCAGATGGTAGGGTTTCCCGGACACATCATTGAGAAGATAGGAACCGGATGCGGTGATGCTGCCGTTTTTCCCGGTAGTGGTGGAGAATTCCTTCAGGGTAATGGTCTTGCCGCTGAATTCCCCATGGAACTTCATGTTGTCGAAAGTATTGTCCAGGCCCCGGAACTTTACGGTACCCCCGTCCAGATCAATGGATCCGTTCAGGCTGTAGTCCTCCAGGGTACCGGTAATATCCACCCGGCCGCTGGTGGGGCCGTCCGCCCACTGGACCCATTTGGTCAGGGTGGGCAGGATGGCCAGGTTCCCGTTGTCCAGACGGACTTCCAGGTTCATCCGGGACTGGGGATTCTTCCGTTTGGCCACCGGCCGGAGCAGGTCCATGGGGAAAGTGCCGTAGGCACTGATCTTGTACACATCCCGTTGGATCAGGAACTGGTCCAGATGGAACATGTCATTCCGGAGGGTAACCATGCCGTACACATTGTCAAAAGCCACTCCGCTGATGCTTCCCTCCTTCATTTCCAGAGAGAAGTTCCCGTTGGGATCGTCTAGGTTCCCTTTCAGCTGGGCCACAATGTTCAGTTTTCCGTTCACATCCGGAGGATTGTCCATGCCCACGGTGAGCAGCTTGGCATTGGCCTCACTGGTGGCCAGTTCCAGGTCGATGGTCCGTTTCCGCATGTCAAAGTTCCCCTGGGCGGCCAGGAGCCCGCCGCCGCTTTCCTGGGCCTGGAGCTTCCGGATCTGCCACAGACCCATATGGGTGTAAATATCGAAATCCGCCGAAGCAAAGGGCACTCCGGCCACTTTCCCGTCTTCCACTTTGCCGATGATGGTCATGCCAGTCCGGGGGCCGTCCGGATTGGCTTCAATACGTCCGGACAGATAGCCGTCCACGTCCGCTTTGATGCCCCCCATCTGGAGCAGGGACCGGACATTGCCTTTGGTTACGTCCACGGTCCACTGGAACAGCTTCCGGTCAAAGTCGAATTTGGCTTTCAGGGCATAGTCCCCGCCGGTTTTCTGCTGGAAGGTTCCCTGGAAGGTGTTTACATGGCCGGCCTGGCTCTGGAAGGACAGGGCCAGCCCGGTGAATTCCACTCCGTTGATCAGCACGGAATCCGACGACAGGACCCCCTGGAACAGGGGCCGGCTGGTGTGGCCGGTAATGCTGCCGCTGAAGTTCACGAATCCGGCCAGGTCCACACTGTCCTTCAGCCAGGGCAGCCGGAGCAGGTTGATGTTTTTGGCGTCCATCCCCAGATCCAGGAACCCGTCCCGGCTGACGGTGCCGCTGAACTGGGCAGCGCAGGTCAGAGCCTGGACATGGAAATCTTTCAGATGAAGGAGCTTCCCGTCATAGGTGTAGTCTCCGTCCACTTCGTCCACCAGGAATTTGTTTACGGACCCGTCCCAGGCGTGGACATGGCCGGTGAAAGAAGGATTGGACAGGGGCCCCTTCACGGCAATGGTATTGGTCAGATTCCCGGTAACCGGCCAGGGGGAATGGAAAGCTTCGCTGAAGGGCTCCAGCCGGATGCCCCGGGTTTCCAGGGTCAGGTCCAGCTGAGGCTCGCTGCCGGAAAGGTCCACGCTGCCGTCCAGTACATGGGTGCCCTGGGCCAGGTTTACTTCCACCTTGTGGAAGCTGGCTTTCCGGTCCTTCCATTCCAGAGCTCCGTGGGCTTCCTGGATGGTCTGGCCCAGCAGTTCTCCCTCCCGGAAGGAGAAGGCCCCGAAGGCTCCCGGTGCGTCGGCGGTACCGGACAGGAGCAGGTGGGTGGAAAGCAGACCTTTGCCTTCCTGGCCCACAGCGGCCAGGAGAGGATCCACCGGCAGGTCGGTAATATAGATATCTCCCTGGAGCTGCCCCCCCTTCAGACTGGCGGTGCCGGCCAGGGCGCCCCCTTCTTCCGTATAGCCGGAAATCCGGCTGAGGGTGAAATTGCTGCCGTCCACGGATCCATCCAGGGCAATCTGCTGGAGCTTCAGGTTCCCCCAGGCAAGGGACAGATCACTGGAAAGGGTTTCCATCTGGAGCGTCCCGTCCTGATACTTTCCTGCGGCATAAAGGGTGCCGTCCAGGATCAGGCTGCCCAACCGGGGTACAAAGGTTCCGGCGTCCACCTGGTCTGCCGTAAGGGCCGCCTGCCCCTCCTGGGCTTCCCAGTCATAGGAGGCTTCGATCGTAACAGAACCCCCTCCCAGGCTGGCTTTGGCCCCATCGGTTTCCACCCGGTGATCCCGGAAGGAGAAGGGCAGGGTCACCTGGTCCGCCTCATAGCCCTGGAACGTCAGGGCCGGACTGGTGAAGGTGCCGCTGCCGGTAAGATCCTCTTTGGTCCCGTCCACAGCCAGAGTGCCGCTGACCGTGCCGGATACAGGCAGGTCCAGAGGCAGAGCGGACAGGTCAAAATCGTCCAGATCCGCCTGGAGTTTTTCCGCCCGGGGATTTTGGAGATCCGTCAGATCCACGCCCCCGGATACACGGATTTTCTGCCCGTCCACCGTCACTTCCAGATCCCGGGCCTTCAGCCGCAGCTGATCAAAGGAAAGGCCCCCATCGGCTCCCAGAGCCAGATCATGGCCATTCCAGCTGTAGACGGCCCCCACCTGGCGCAGCTGGGCCCGGCCGGAAAGCTGGCTGCCTGCCGCGTTGTTGGTCCAGGTGATGGAAGCATCCGTCAAAGCCCCGGTAAGCTCCGTCACCGGCAGGAACTGTTCCGCCAGAGGGCTGAAATCCTGGAGTCCCATGAGATCTGTCTGGGCGGTCAGGGTTCCCCGCCGGTCCGTGTCCAGGGACCCGGCCACATGGATGGACTGATTTTTCCGGGTCACCGTCAGATCCAGGGCAAAGTCCGGGTTCCGGGCCGGATCGATGGTCCCTTCCACCCCAGCATCCCAGGTGCCGTAGGGAAGCTGAAGCGTTACCCGGCCGTCCCGGATGGCAATGAGAGCCTTGAAATCCGTGCTGGAACTCTGGCTTTCCTTCAGGAGATGGGCCACATTCCATTCCTGTTTGTCGTCCTGGACCAGGTACAATTCCGGTTCATCCAGGGTAATCCGGGTCAGGATGCCCACCGAGCTGCTCCCATTCAGGAACTTCAAAGGGTCCACCTGGAGGGACAGAGCCGGGATCTTGGCCACCAGATTCCCGCCTGCATCGGTCAGCTGGAGATTCCGGGCGGTGAAGGTCAGGTCCGGGCTCACTTCCATGGTTTCCATTTGCAGTTGTCCGTTAATATATTCCCCGGCGGCGTTTTCCACCAGAGGGACGGCCCGCTCCAGCCCTGCAGGAAGGAGCAGCTTCCACAGGACCAGGTACAGCAGGACCAGCACTCCGGCCAGAACGGCCAGCCGTTTTTTACCTTTGGTACCCATCAGGGCCTCCATATCGATTGTCGTGAATCGTGGGTCGTTCATCGCGAAACCCACCACCATGCTGCGCATGGTCCCCCGCCCTTGAAAAGGGCGGATATAAAGCGCGGGCTGCTGCCCGGCGCTTACAAGGGAAATGCAAATTAATTAATTTATCATACACAACATAAGTATAACAGGTATAGAGGGAAAAAGAAAAGGGCTGTTGCCTGCGCAACAGCCTCTTCTTTGCTCTTTTATTCGTTTTCCACAGGAACACCCATGCTCTGTTCCAGCAGGGCAGTGGAAGTATTGTAGTCATACAGTGCCTGGATGTAGTTGTTCTTGGCGGTGGTGAGGGCCACGGACGCATCCATTACGTCGGTGTTGGTCCCTACGCCGGCCCGGTACCGGAGCTGGGCGATACGGTAATCTTCTTCCGCCTGGGCCACAGCCACTTCCGTGGTCTTGATCCGTTTTTCCGCTTCCCGCATGCTCAGGTAGCTGGTCCGTACGGCCAGGCGCACCTGATCACTGATCTGCCGGTAGCTTTCCTGGGCTTTCACCACATTGGCCTTGGCTTCCCGGACTTTGGCGGCGTTGACCCCGTAGTCCCAGATGTTCTGGGTGATGTTGAGCCCCACCGTCCAGTTGTCCCGGTTCTGGCCCGGGAAGGTATCATTGCTCCAGGCGTTGGAAGCTCCCAGGCTTACCTGAGGCAGGCTGCCGGAGTTGGCAATCTTCTGGGCGGCCTGAGCCATACCCACGGAGGCTTCCGCCTGGTGGATTTCCGGCCGGTTGGCCATGGCATAGGTTACGCAGTTGTCCAGGGTGTAGTCGTTGGGTTTGTATTCCAGTCCCTGGCTCAGGTTCAGCCGGGTGGCAGTGGGCAGCCCGATTACGTTGTTCAGGGAGGAAACAGCCACTTCATAGTTGTTTTCCGCCTGGGTCAGGGTCTGCTGGGCGTTGACCAGTTCCACCTGGGACCGGAGCACGTCGGCTTTGGCCACTACCCCTACGGCAAACTGGGCCTGGGTGTTCTTCAGATGTTCATCCAGACGGTTCACGGTTTCCTTGTCCAGGTTCACGGTGTTGGCGGCCTGGAGCACATCATAGTACCCCTTTTCCGCATTGTACCGGGTGGTCTGGTAGGAACTGCTCATCCCATACTGGTAGTAGTCCAGGTTCTTTTTGGCCTGGTCGATGACCCCTTCCAGACGGCCTCCGGTATAGATGGGCACCGTAATGCTCACTTGATTGGAATGATTGTTGCCGATGACATTGGACTGGTATTTTTCTGTACGGCCGCTGGTATGGGAGAAATCAATGCTCCCCCACCGGGCCCCCTTGGCCTGGTCCAGTTCCGCCTTGGCCGCATCCAGTTCAGCGGCAGAGATCTTGACGCTGGAGTTGTTGTCCAGGGCCATGCGGACAGTTTTCCCCAGATCCAGGTTTACGGTTTCCGGGGTGGCGGCCCCCACTGTATGGATAGAAAGGGCGCTCAGGATGACAGCGCTCAGAATCATGCTTTTGGTATGGAAATGCTTCACAATCAGACCCTCCTGTACTTTCTGACTACCTAGTCAGCTTTTATTATTATAATCAGTTGAAAAAGTAAAGTCAACCAAACACTTTTTAAACTTTTTGTCAGAATCTGGCCCGAAGCCCCAGGTAGGTGGTGTCGGAACCATGATCAAGCACGTCCATGCTCTCTCCGATCAGGGAAAGTTTGGGACTGAAGGCCCATTCCGCCCCCACTTTCAGTTTGGCATCATCGAAATCATAGAAATCGGTGAACAGCTTGAATTTGGGAGACAGGATCCAGTCGGCTCCCACGCCGAATTCTCCTTCCATAACACCGGCCCGGCCCCAGATGTACTTGTTCAGCTTTTTGTTGTAATGGAAGTCCACTTTGTCCCGGTCCCCGATGTCCGAAACCCCCAGATAGGCATAGGTATCTTCCTTCAGGGGCAGCTTCACTCCCATGTCCGTCCGCCATTTGCCTTTTTTGTCATTGTACAGCACATCCGCCTGGACCTGGGCATCGGTGACCACTCCCAGGATCTTGTCCGCCTTCACAGTGGTGGATTTGGCATGGTGGATGGTCTCCTTCAGGTCCTGCTGAGTCTGAGGGTCGGTGACCACATTCTGCAGGGCCTCCGCCGTGTTCTGGATCTTCTTGCTGGCATCCGCCATATTGGCTGNNNNTTCTTGCTGGCTTCCGCCATATTGGCTGCCATGGCTGCCACGTTCTGACCGGTGGCTCCATCAGCATCCGCCTTGTCCATAATGCTGTTCATATGGACGGACATTTCCTTCATCTGGCCCACCATGGTGCGGATATCACCCTGGTTCTGCTGGGCCATGGTGGCCAGGGCCTTGGTGAAGTCGTTCATGTTCTTGGCCACTTCCCCGGTCTGGACAAAGCCTTCCCGCATGGATTTCTGCACGTTCTTGTCTCCGAACACATTGCTGAAGGCATCCACCACCACTTCCAGCTTGTCCAGCACCCGGCCGGAGGAATCCATCAGTTTGTCGATGCCCCCTGCCTGCTGGCCGGTAATGGTTTCCCCTGCCTTGAACACCAGGCCGGTGGCGATTTTGGGAGGAGCGATGGTGACGAATTTGGTGCCCATGACCCCGTCCATACCGATGCTGAACTGGGAGTTACGGGGAATCTTCTGTTTTTCGTCCATCTTCATGACCACTTTCACCTTGGACCCGTCCACGATGATGTCATCCACCTTCCCTACCGGGACCCCGGCGAACCGGACTTCATTGCCCACTTTCAGGCCGTTTACATCGTCGAACATTACATTAAGTTTGTAGGTCCGGCCGGCAAAACTGAACACCCCCAGGAAGGTGAGCATCAGGGCCAGGATCACGATGCCCCCCAGGGTGACGGCACCGACTTTGACTTCATCTGCTTTCATGATCTTACTCCTTGTCTTCCAAAATATCACTGCGCAGGAACGCCCGCACCAGGGGTTCCCGGGTATGTCTGGCTTCGTCCACCGTGCCGGAAAAGACGATGTGCCCATGGCTGAGCATAAGGATCCGGTCCGCACAAAGGAAGGCGGAAGCCATGTCGTGGGTCACCAGTACCCCGGTGATGCCCAGTTTTTTCTTGGTATCCAGAATCAGCTGACTGATGTTGGTGGCCATAATGGGGTCCAGCCCGGCAGTAGGTTCATCGTACAGGATAATGTCCGGCTGGAGAGCCAACGCCCGGGCCAGGCCCACCCGTTTCTGCATGCCCCCGGACAATTGGGCCGGGTACACATGCTCGTTGCCGGCAAGGCCCACCGCTTCCAGCAGGTCCCTGACCCGCTTCTGGATGGCTTCTTCCGACATGCTGGTGTGCTGACGCAGGCCGAAGGCCACGTTTTCTCCCACATCCAGGAAATCGAACAGGGCGGAATACTGGAACACCATGCCCATGTGCTGGCGCAGCTGGTTCCACTGGTCTTCCGTATATTTTTCCACCGGCTGGCCCTGGATCAGCACCTGGCCCCCCTGGGGCTTCAAAAGGCCGATCAGCAGCTTCAGCACAGTGCTTTTGCCGGTACCGGAGGGACCGATTACCGCCAGGGTCTCCCCTTTGGCCACGGAAAAATTCACCCGGTCCAGGATCACCTTGGGCCCGAAGGCCATCTCCACATTCCGGAATTCAATGACAGGTCGTTCCATTTCAGCCTCCATGGACATACAGGATCACCGACAGGAAATAGTTGGCGATAAAGATCAGGATAATGGACAGCACCACGGATTTGGTGGTGGCCATGCCCACACCTTCAGCCCCCTGCTGGGCGTTCAGACCCTTGTGGCAGCCGATGATGGCGATGATGGCGCCGAACACGGCTCCTTTGATCAGCCCGCCGATAATGTCCCAGGGTTCAATAAATCCCCTGATGCTTTCCAGGAACATGTGGGAATTGATCCCGGCGTAGTTTTCCGCCACGAACCAGCCCCCCACATCCCCCACAAGGTTGGCATAGACCACCAGCACGGGCATCATGAGCACAATGGCCAGGAGCCGGGGCGCCACCAGATAGCGGATGGGGCTCACGGCCATGACCCGGAGGGCATCGATCTGTTCCGTGACCTTCATGGTCCCGATTTCCGCCGCAATGGCCGCCCCGATCCGGCCGGCCACCACCACCCCTGTCAGGATGGGAGACAGTTCCCGGCCCATGGCAATGGCCACGATGCCCCCTACGGAATCCGCCGCTCCGAAACGGACGAATTCCTTGGCGGTCTGGACGGACATGACCATACCGGTGCACAGGATGGTCATGCTCACAATGGGCAGGGAATCAGCCCCCAGCCGGGCCATCTGCCGGAGGACTTCCCGCCGGTCCGCACTGCCGGCCGCCTGACAGGCTGCCAGAAACAGGTTGACCACCCGGCCTGTACGGGCGCACAGGTCCACCATTTTACGGCCCACCCAGCGGCAAAGATCACGACATCCCATGGAAACAACTCCTTCCCTGCATGATTTCAAAAATACGTTACTGATTATTATAACCTATCTGGATGAAAAAATGTAGAAAAAAGGGGGTGTGAAAAAATTCACACCCCCGGTCACTGGTCTCTTGTCACTGGGCACTGGCCGTTGACCA
>NZ_FR902029.1:1456-2437 GCF_000437815.1 Acidaminococcus sp. CAG:542 | reverse complement strand
TGACAAACAAGGGGCTGTGAAAAAATGATATCTCATTCTTTCACAGCCCCTTTTCTTACCGTTTCTTCACATCCACAGTAATGCTGCTTTCCCCGGTTATAATGAAATCCAGGGGGAATTTCTGCTTGTATTTGCTGCCTTTCAGCAGACCGGTGATGGCGCTGCTCATGCTGCCGGAGGTGGTTCCCGCCGCCCGGGCCGCAGCCCGTCTGCTGGGCCGGCTGTCCCCGTAGGAGGGCATCAGGTCCACCACCACTTCGTTGTTGGCATCCATTTCATTGAATTCCGTCAGGAAATCCTTGAACTGGCGCTGGGAAGACTGGAACATGGCGCTGTCGTCCTCTCCGGTGCCGTCCCCTGCATCCTGTCCCTGGGCGGTGTTGGCCCCGTTCCGGCTGTTCCGCTTGGCCAGGGCCTTGCTGATCCAGGTGGTGGCATTGCCGCTGCGGACGATCAGGTTCATGGGACCCGCCGGCTGCTTGTCCGGGATCTTGAAGTTGATGGTCCGGGTGATTTCCTCAGACCGGTAGGGCTTAAAGGTCAGGGTAATGGGCAGGTTCCCTCCCTGGACTGCCGTGAGAGGCGCCGAGGCTCCCACCATTTCCGCCACTTCACAGCTGGAGGTGGTTTCCACATCCACATTGATGTCCTGGATGGTCACCTTGTCGAACCTGTTGTTCATGAGCATATCCGTAGCCACGTTCAGTTCTGAATCGGTAAGCTTCCCGATGTCCGAAGCGCTGTAGAACATGTTCTCCCGCCGGAGCCGGATGGGGCCTTCCTTTTCTCCCTGGGCGGTGATGGTGAACCGGATCCGGGAGGTGCCCCCTCCCTTTCTGTCCTTGGCCATGCTGACGGTGTTGTAAGTCACCCCGTCCACCAGGCTGGGCACCAGGTCCTCATCGGTGATCAGCTGGACATTGCTGCTTTTGTGCAGTCCCCGGTCCTTGTCGGTGACGGACACGTACATGGGGATGATGG
>NZ_FR902029.1:0-1407 GCF_000437815.1 Acidaminococcus sp. CAG:542 | reverse complement strand
CTCTTTCCCTGCAATGCCGCTGAGACGGTCCTGGCTGATCCGTCCCAGGGTCTTGCCCAGGGTCCCCACTTTGAAAGCGCTCTGGATGTTGGGCACGGAAGCAAAGATCCAGGCATTGGTCATGAAATAGTTGGAATCCCCGTGCTGAAGGAAGGGATGGCCAAAAGCCAGGATCCGTCCTTCATCGTCTGTCCAGGTTACCGTGCCGATGGCTCCGATGACCATATCTCCCCGGACCATGGAAACCCCCACGGAACTTCCCGGTTCCAGCTTCACATTGTCCAGTTGTTCCGTCCCTCCCGGCACGGCATAGGAGGTAAGGCCGAAAGGAGACAGGTTTTCGTTCAGATGGGCCACCCCGTCAGCGGTAAAACCGCTGACCATGAGAGGGGTGCTCTTGGGCAGGAAGACGGAAGGCCGGGGATCGGTCTCGTCAAAGAGCCGGAGCATTTCGTTGATGGGGGTCAGGAAACAGTAGTTGGGGTCGGAAAAAGCCTGACCATAGGCCACGGCTCCGGCCAGCCGGCCGTCGATGTACACCGGGCTGCCGCTCATGCCCTGGGCGATGCCCCCGCTTTCCTTCAGCAGAGGGCCGGACGCCTTGATCAGGATGTTGTAGCCCCCGGTTTCCGTACCGGTGACCCCCAGGACTTCCACATCAAAGGTTTCGATGTCCGCTCCCCGGATCACTGTTTTCCCATATCCCTTCATGCCCGGTTTCAGCTCTTCCACGGCAATGGTGGGAATGGCGGCACTTACCAGGGAAACCGCCGCCACAAGGCAGCCCAGGGTCAGCACCAGGAGCCGCTTCCACTTGAAACAACGCATAATTCCTCCTGTAAAAAAGAGGGTGTGACTGTGTATTTCACACCCTCTGGTTCCTGTAATTATCAATAATGGAAAAAACTGCCTGCATCAGGGCTGGATGGTGGCCACCACCTGGTCCGCTGCAATCTGGCTGCCGGGAGCCACTTCCACGGAAACCACTTTCCCGCTGCAGTTGGCACGGGCTGCCGGTGCCGTCCCGGTCAGGGTCTTCACCGTAACCAGCACAGAACCTTCCGATACCTGGGTGCCCACGGAAACCACCGTTGCCACCTGGCCGGAGAGACTGCTTTTCTGGGGCTGCACCCCTGCCGCCTGGGCAATGCCCAAAGCCAGCAATACCATCAGCAAGGCTGCTGCCCATATTTTTCTGTTTTTCAGGATTTTGTGTAACATGATCAGCACCTCTTTTCTTTCGTTTGTTTATTATATACCGAAGGAGAGGGGAGATGCAAGGGGGCTGTTGCCGGTAAGGCAGCAGCCCCCTCTTCAGGTCTCGGGTCTCGAGTCATGAGGCTCGGGCCACTGGATAGAACCTGTCCTTCGGCCGGGTTCTTCTTATTGTGTATAACCGTAGGGGGC
>NZ_FR902028.1:0-8480 GCF_000437815.1 Acidaminococcus sp. CAG:542 | reverse complement strand
CTGCTCACCGCAGCAGCCCCTTTCTCTTGCCTCTTTTCCCCATTTGTGCTATGATAATAGCAAACAAACGTTTAGTAAAACAAACGAAAGCGGGGAGAGTCATGGAACAGCGAATCTATGGGGCCATTGATCTGAAATCTTTCTATGCCTCGGTGGAGTGTGTGGAGCGGGGACTGGATCCTCTGGATGCCTGTCTGGTGGTGGCGGACCGGAGCCGGTCGGACCGGACCATCTGTCTGGCGGTGTCCCCGGCTTTGAAGCACTGGGGGATCCCGGGCCGTCCCCGGCTGTTCGAAGTGATCCGCCAGGTGGAAGAAATGAACACCCTCCGTCGGGGATGGCTCCGGGGCCGCTCTTTTTCAGGGAAATCCTTTCTGGCCTCCCAACTGGGCCGGGACCGGACCCTGGAGGTGGATTACATCACCGCCATGCCCCACATGCAGCGGTACATGGAAAAAAGCGCCCAGGTGCTCCAGGTGTACCTCCAGTTCATGGCCCCGGAGGACATCCACGTGTATTCTGTGGACGAAGTGCTCCTGGACCTGACCCCTTATCTGAAATCCGGAGGCTGGACTCCTTACGGCCTGATCCGGGAGATGATCCGCCAGGTGCTGAAGGAAACGGGAATCACCGCCACTGCCGGCATCGGCACCAACCTGTATCTGTGCAAGGTGGCCATGGACATTGTGGCCAAGCACATGGAACCGGACCGGGACGGGGTGAGGATCGCTTCCCTGACGGAAAAGACCTACCGGCAGCTGCTGTGGGACCACTGCCCTCTCACGGATTTCTGGCGGATCGGGCCGGGGATCACCCGGAAACTCCAGCGGTACGGCATGTACACCATGGGGGCGGTGGCCCGGATGTCCCTGGAAGATCCGGACCTGTTGTACCATCTGTTCGGGGTGAATGCGGAACTGCTCATCGACCATGCCTGGGGTTGGGAGCCCTGTACCCTGAAGGATATCAGGGCCTATGAGCCCCTGAGCAGCAGCCTGGGGTCCGGCCAGGTGCTCCAGCAGCCTGCCACTGCGGAAACGGCCCGGCTGCTGCTGTGGGAGATGGCGGACCTTTTGGCCCTGGACCTGGTGAAGAAGCACCGGGTGACGGACCAGCTGGTGCTGACCCTGGGTTACGACCGGTGCAATCTGGAAGACCCGGAGCGGCGCCGGTCCTATCGGGGAAAGGTGGCAGCGGACCATTTCGGCCGGCCGGTGCCCGTCCACGGCCACGGGTCCCGGAACCTGCCGGGCGGGTACACCGCTTCAGGACAGGTGATCAGGGAGGCGGCCCTGGGGCTTTTCCACCAGGTGGCCGATCCCCAGCTGCTGATCCGGAAGATCTCCCTTACCGCGGAACATGTGAAGGCCCCGGAGGCCCTGCGGTTGCTGGGGGCCGAAACGGACCTGTTTGCCCGGGAAGAGGCACCGGTGTACGCCCGGGGCCGGGAGGAGGAACTCCAGGAAACCATCCTGGCCATCCAGGACCGGTACGGGAAGAACGCCCTGCTCCGGGGGAGCAACCTGCTGCCCGGGGCCATGACCCGGGAGCGGAACGGTCAGGTGGGAGGACACCGGGCATGAAGCAGTATGAAGATATGCTGGATCTGCCCCGGCCCAGGATCTCCGGCCATCCCCGGATGGACCGGAAGAAGCGGGCGGCCCAGTTTGCCCCTTTTGCGGCCTTGAACGGTTATGAGGAACTGGTGGAAAAGGCCCTCCGGCGCCATGAGGCGGCGGTGGAGGCCCAGGTGGAACGGATCCGGGACCCGGAAAAACTATAATGTATTTTTATGCATAAAATGCAAATAAAAAATCTGTCCCTACGGCTCCATCTGTGTTATAATGTTCCTATTCTATAAAGGCTGGGCCCAGTGCACCAGTGAATGAGGGGTGGTCATGATGTTTAAAGTATTTATCGATGGCGGCGAAGGAACGACCGGCCTGCGGCTGGCCCAGCGGCTGAAACAGCGGACGGATATCGAACTGCTCACCATCAGTTCGGACCTGCGGAAGAACCTGGATGCCCGGCTGGAAAAGATCGACCAGGCGGACGTGGCCTTTCTGTGCCTGCCCGATGCCGCGTCCCGGGAAGTAGCGGCAGCCGCCAAGGACTGCGACACCAAGATCATCGACACCTCCACGGCCTTCCGGTGCGACCCGGCCTGGGCCTACGGGTTCCCGGAACTGGGACCCTCCTACCTCCATGCCATCCAGGAGAGCAGCCGGATCTCCAACCCGGGCTGCCATGCCACCGGCTCCATTGCCGTGCTGGCGCCCCTGGTGAAGGCCGGGTTCATTGCTCCGGACGGGCTCTATACCCTTACTTCCCTGACCGGGTATTCCGGCGGGGGCAAGAAGATGATCGCTTCTTACGAAAATCTCCATGACAAGGAACTGGATGCTCCCCGGATCTACGGGCTGAACCAGCAGCACAAACATCTGCCGGAAATCCTGAAATATGCCGGACTGGAACAGTCTCCCATTTTCCTGCCCATTGTGGCGCCCTATTATGCAGGCATGCTGGTGACCGCCGGGTTCCAGATGCCCCAGGACCTGAGCCTGGCAGCGGTACGGAAGATGTATGCGGATTTCTACAGGGACCAGGCCTTCATCACAGTGGTCCAGAACGAGGAACTGCCCAAGATGCTGGGGTCCAACACCCTGGCCGGGAAGGATTCCCTGCGGATCTATGTGTGCGGCAACGAGGACCGGTTCACCGTGTCCGCCCAGTTCGACAACCTGGGGAAAGGGGCCAGCGGTGCAGCCATCGAAAACATGAACATCGCCATGGGCCTGGATCCGGAAACGGGATTGGAATTGTAAGGTGCTGCGGAGCAGCACCAGCTGGCAGTCACGAGTCATCAGTCACTGGCCGAAAGAGAGAACCCGTCCTTTGGGCCGGGTTCTTTTCATGCAGGGGGACGAAAATTTTGCGGGCGGCCGGGCCTGCCGCCCCTACGGAACCGGAAGCAAAACGGAACTGTGGGGCAGACAGGGAAAATACAGATCCACAGGGATGCCGTAGGGGGCGCAGGCCCGGCGCCCCGCCAACATACACAAGGAGGAACACCCATGGAATATTGGGATATCTACGACAGCAACAAACAGGTCACCGGCCGGAAAATGGTCCGGAACGACTGGCATATGAAACCGGGGGACTACCATCTGACGGTGCTGGCCCTGATCCGGGACGAACAGGGGAGGATCCTGATCACCCAGCGGAAGGCGGACAAGGAATGGGCTGCCCTGAAATGGGAAATCCCCGGAGGCGGCGTCCGGGCCGGGGAAACCTCCCGGCAGGCGGTGCTCCGGGAAGTGGGGGAGGAAACCGGGCTCCATTTTGCCCCGGAAGAGGCCCGGTGCATCCACACCTACCGCAGCGACAGCCCGGAGGAACAGAACAATTATTTTGTGGATATTTATGAATTTCGAGGAGATTTTACCCGGGACCAGGTAAAGATCCAGGAAGACGAAGTGGAAAGCTTCCAGCTGGCCACCCCTGCCCAGATCCGGGAACTGGGAAAACAGGATGATTTCCTCCACTATCACAGAATCGAGGGATTGCTGACTATGGACATCAAAAAAATCACCATTGCAGGAGCAGGGACCATGGGGTATTCCATGGCGGATATTTTTGCCCGGAACGGGTATGAAGTGACCTTGTGGAACCACCGGCAGCCCACCCTGGACAAGGCCAGGACGAAGATCTCGGCGGGTGCGGCGGACAAGATCACCTATACCACCAGTATGGACGCCTTCCGGGGCCGGGACCTGATCGTGGAATCCATTGTGGAGGACATGGAGGCCAAACTGGCTTTTTACCGGGAAATGAGCCCCCTGGCAGATCCGGAAACCATCATTGCCACCAACACTTCCGGCCTGTCCATCAACAAACTGGCGGCAGCGGTCACCGGGCCGGACCGGTTCCTGGGGATGCACTGGTTCAATCCGCCCACCCTGATCCCCCTTATCGAAATCATCAAAAATGAGGAGACCCGGCCGGATGTGGCCAAAACCATCTATGACCTGTCCCTGGCCATCGGGAAGAAACCGGCCCTGGTGGAAAAGGATGTACCCGGGTTTGCCGCCAACCGGATCCAGCTGGCCGTGCTCCGGGAAGCCCTGGCTCTGGTCCGGGACGGAGTGGTCAGCGTGGAAGGGGCCGATGCGGTGATGAAATACGGCCTGGGCTTTAGGTGGGCCTGCCTGGGGCCCCTGGAAACCGTGGATTTCGGAGGCCTGGACGTGTTCTGCCACATCAGCGAATACCTGATGCCGGATCTGGAAGATTCCCATGAAGTGCCCGCCCTGCTGAAGGAAAAGGTGGAAGCCGGGGATTACGGGGTGAAGACCGGGAAAGGCTTCTATGACTATGCCGGGGACAAGGCCCGGGAAGCCACTGCCGCCCGGGACAAAAAGCTCCAGGCGGTGTATGACGCACTTTACGGAGGAAAGGCATGACAGGCCCCGTCCCCGCCCACTGCAAGGCCTGCCGGGGAGAATGCCTGAAGAGTGTGGAGTTCCTGGTGGGGCTGCCTCCGGAAAAGGTGACCACCCTGCTCCGCCGGTCGGTACGGCTGCAATTGGCCAAGGGGGAGTACCTGTTCCACGAAGGGGAGCCCTGTGATGCCATCTACATCATCCACCAGGGCCGGGTGAAACTGTGCACCTACGACCAGGACGGCCTGGAACGGATCGCCGGGATCTTTGTGGAGCATGATACCATCTGGGAAGGGGTGCTGGTGCCGGACAGCCGGTATTCCGCCTCGGCCATTGCCATGACGGGGGTGGAGTGCTGCAAACTGGCCCGGAAGGATTTCGAGGAGGCCATCCAGGAACCGGAAGTGGCCATGCGGATCATCGCCCTTTTGAGCAAGAAGCTCCACGACGCCAACCGGCGGAACCTTTTAAAAAGCATCGCCGACCCCAAGGAACGGGTGGCCGGGCTGCTGCTGTACCGGTACCGGCGGCAGACCAGCGACACCATCACCATGCGCCTGGAGGAAATGGCCGGCAGCCTGGCTCTCCGGCCGGAAACCATCAGCCGGAAGCTGAAGGAACTGGAACGGGAAGGGTACGTAAAAAAGACCGGCCAGAGCAGCATCAAGGTCCTGGATCCGGACCGGCTGATGGAGCTGGGGAATTATTGACCCAAATCAAGGAACCTTTTTGCAAAAACACATACAATGAGACCCATCAAGAGGCGTACGAACTGTGACCCCTTTGATGGGGTCTTTTTTTATCAGGAGGTATTATGATCCAGGGACGTATCCATTCCATCGAAACCTTCGGGTCCGTGGACGGGCCCGGAACCCGTTTCATCATCTTTGTCCAGGGCTGCAACATGCGCTGCCTGTACTGCCACAATGTGGACACCTGGAAATGCGGCCAGGGGGGCCAGCTGAAAACCGCTGACGAACTGCTGGACCAGGCGGAACGCTACCGGCCCTACTGGGGTCCGGAAGGGGGCATCACCGTCAGCGGAGGGGAACCTCTGCTCCAGATGGATTTTCTGCTGGACCTGTTCCGGAAGGCCAAAGCCCGGGGCATCGGCACCTGCATCGACACTGCCGGCCAGCCCTTTACCCGGAAGGAACCTTTCTTCAGCCAGTTTCAACAGCTGATGGAAGTGACGGATGTGCTGCTGCTGGATGTGAAGCACATCGACCCGGAAGCCCATAAAAAGCTCACCGGCCAGCCCAATGACAACATCCTGGACCTGTTCCGGTATCTGTCGGAAATCCAAAAGCCCATCTGGGTCCGGCAGGTGCTGGTGCCCGGGTGGACCGACGATCCAGGGTCTCTGCAGCGGACCCGGGAATTCCTGGACACCCTTACCAACATCCAGCGGGTGGAAGTGCTGCCCTACCACAACATGGGCCTGTACAAATGGGAACAGCTGGGGATCCCCAACAAGCTGAAGGACGTAAAGCCCCCCACCCAGGAAGAAGTGGACAAGGCCCGGAAAATCCTGGGAGCCGTGTAAGGGCTGTCACTGTCGGAAGGAAGGAACCCGGGCACGGGTTCTCTGGACGATGAATAAATATAAAATAAGTTAGTCTAAGCAAACTTGATTCCAGTCAAGGTTTTAAAATGGAAAAACGGCTAAGATTAAGCCATGAAAAACGAACCAACGGGAACTCAAAAAGGAGGATCTGTAATGAACAGCATCAATCAGAATGTTGCATGGAGAGGTTTTAAAGGCGTGAAATGGACGGACGATGTGGATGTCCGGGATTTCATCCAGAACAACTATACCCCTTATGACGGGGACGAAAGCTTCCTGGCAGGGCCTACGGAAGCCACCAACAAACTGTGGGGCAGAGTCCAGGAACTCCAGAAGGAAGAACGGGCCAAAGGCGGTGTATTGGACTGCGAAACGGAAGTGGTCTCCAGCCTGACGGCTTACGGCCCCGGCTACATCGATGAATCCATGAAAGATCTGGAACAGGTGGTGGGCCTCCAGACCGACAAGCCTCTGAAACGGGCCTTCATGCCCTACGGCGGCATCAAAATGGCGGAAGAAGCTGCGGAAACCTACGGGTACAAGGTGAACCCCAAGTTCCACAAAATCTTCACCGAATACCACAAGACCCACAACCAGGCTGTATTCGATGCCTACACCGCTGAAATGCGGAAAGCCCGCCACAGCCATATCGTAACCGGTCTGCCTGATACCTACGGCCGGGGCCGGATCGTAGGGGACTACCGGAGAGTGGCTCTTTACGGCATCGACTTCCTGATCAACAAGAAAAGCGAAGACCTGGACAACTGCGGCTGCGGGGTTATGACCGACGACATCATCCGGCAGCGGGAAGAACTGGCGGAACAGATCCGGGCTCTGAAACAGATGAAGGAAATGGCCAAAGTCTACGGCTATGACATTTCCGCTCCTGCCAAGAACGCCAAGGAAGCCGTCCAGTGGCTGTACTTCGGCTATCTGGCTGCAGTAAAGACCCAGAACGGGGCTGCCATGAGCGTGGGCCGCATCTCCACCTTCCTGGATATCTACATCAGCCGTGACCTGGCCGAAGGGACCCTCACCGAAGAGGCGGCCCAGGAACTGATCGACCACCTGACCCTGAAATTCCGCATGGTGAAATTCGCCCGGATCCCCTCCTACAACCAGCTGTTCTCCGGCGACCCGGTATGGGCCACCCTGGAAATGGCCGGTATCGGCATGGACGGCCGGCACATGGTCACCCGGAACGACTACCGGTTCCTCCACACCCTGGAAAACATGGGACCTTCTCCTGAACCCAACCTGACGGTGCTGTATTCTTCCGCACTGCCGGACAACTTCAAGAAATACGCCGCCCACATTTCCATCACCACTTCTTCCATCCAGTACGAAAACGACGATGTGATGAAGCCGGTATGGGGCGATGACTACAGCATCTGCTGCTGCGTATCCGCCACCCAGACCGGGAAGGAAATGCAGTTCTTCGGGGCACGGGCCAACCTGGGCAAATGCCTGCTGTACGCCATCAACGGGGGCAAGGATGAAAAGTTCCTGACCAAAGACGGCAAACACATGCAGGTGGGGCCGGAATATGCTCCCATCACCTCCGACGTGCTGGACTACGGCGAAGTGATGCACAAATTCGACCTGATGATGGACTGGCTGGCCGGGCTGTACGTGAACATCCTGAACCTGATCCAGTACATGCATGACAAATACTACTATGAAGCGGCAGAAATGGCCCTCATCGACACCGATGTGCGCCGGACCTTTGCCACCGGCATCGCAGGCTTCTCCCATGTGGTGGATTCCCTGTGCGCCATCAAATACGCCAAAGTTTCCACGGTCCGGGATGAATCCGGCCTGGTGGTGGACTACAAGATCGAAGGGGACTTCCCCAAATACGGCAACGATGATCCCCGGGCGGATGAAATCGCTGTATGGCTGCTGAAGACCTTCATGACCAAGCTGCGGAAACACCACACCTACCGGAATTCCGAAGCCACCACTTCCATCCTGACCATCACTTCCAACGTGGTGTACGGCGGCGCCACCGGTGCCCTGCCTGACGGACGGAAAGCCTACACCCCGTTCGCTCCCGGTGCCAACCCGGCCTACGGCGCAGAACAGAACGGCCTCCTGGCTTCCCTGAACTCTGTGGCCAAGCTGCCTTACGAATATGCTCTGGACGGGATCTCCAACACCCAGACCATCGCTCCGGAAACCCTGGGCCACAATGAAGAAGAACAGAAAGCCACCCTGGTACGGGTGATGGACGGCTACTTCGACCAGGGAGCCCACCACCTGAACGTGAACGTGTTCGGCGTGGACAAGCTGATCGACTGCATGGAACATCCGGAAAAACCGGAATATGCCAACTTCACCATCCGGGTATCCGGCTACGCGGTGAAATTCATCGACCTGACCAGAGAACAGCAGCTGGACGTAATCGCCCGCCGCGCTCATCAGAAGATGTAATGTTTTAGTAAGAAGGGGCTGTTGCATGAGCAACAGCC
>NZ_FR902027.1:0-9368 GCF_000437815.1 Acidaminococcus sp. CAG:542 | reverse complement strand
TGAGCATCTGGCATCCAAAACGATGAACGACATTCTGTCCCCAAATCCTCCCATCTCTTCTGTTATACTGGAAACAGGAGAAGAAAAGAGGTGGAACAGATGCTGATTTACAGTAAGAAGCAAAGGATATCCCGTAAAATATACCATCTGCAGCAATGCCCTTTTTGCAGCCGCATCCAGAAAGATCATACAGGATATTTCTATACAGAAGAGGAAGCCCTGGCACAGGGATACAGGCCCTGCAAACGGTGCCATCCATACCAGAGCCCAGTGGCTCTTTACGAAAAAGACAAAAAGCATGTGGATGGCCTGTGCCATTCTTTTGGGTTCCAGTGTCAGGTACAGGGGAATGATCTGTTGATCACCAACCCTTTGGAAGCCTGGCTGCTTACCTTTTCTTCCCGTTTGCGGAAAATCCTGATTTATCATGAAAGCTGCCGGCGCTTCTGTACCCTTGTGCAGCGGGAAGAACTGATCCGTGGGTTCCATCGCCAGCCCTGGGAGTTCCATTCCATTGCCGAAACGCTGTTCCTTATCCACCGCCACTTGCAGAACTATATCACCGGTTCTGGAATTCCTGCATACAAAAAAGACGCTGCCCAGCGTCTGCTGAAGGAACCTCTGCAGAAAAATGACAGGTTCCGGAAAAAGAACCGCAAAAATCACCAGAAAAAACTGGCCAAAAAGGCCCGGATGCATCAGGAAACAAAACATGTGTTGTACTTGATCCAGCAGTTGAAATGTATGGAACCCTAGGGCCTGCGGCACGCCCCTACGGCGTTGGGGTCGGGATGTTGTTTGTACGGTCAGTTGGACGGGGATATCGGAGAACCCCGTTGTTCTCGGCCGCTTGACAGCGACGGTGTAGGGGCTACCCGCAGGGGAGCCCGCCCCGGCCGCCGGGGGTCATAGGTTCAACGGCAAATGGGCCACATTTGCCATCCATAAGTTCCTGCCCTGCTGCTTTATGACCATAAACAAGAACAATTACAAAAATAATGGAATGAGAGACGAAATGTATATTTCAGTGTATAATAAGAACATATACAGTGATAAACAATAAAATGAAGGTGAGGAAATTTTCATGGGGAATTGGCTGTCTTGGATTTCAGATTTTTTCTATTTATTATTTATTATAGGTGCAGGTTTCTGTTTTCGGTGGTTTTTTAGAATCAGTAAAGCTGGTTCTTCTGTGGAACAGATTATTTCTGTTTTGCAGAATTATTCTCGGGAATCCATCAGGGAAAATTACGGCAATCTTCAGGCAGAAATGGGGCAGGCCCCGTATGATTCGATTTGGAAGAAATTTGAACGGACGCTGTTCAAAAGCAAAGCAGAAGGGGTGCTGATGACCCAGGATCCGGAGGCTTTTTACAATGATCAGACTTTGTTGGACAATCTGCCTCTGGACCTGTTCCGTGCCATGCCGGGAATTTTTACCGGCTTGGGGCTTTTGGGGACTTTTGTCGGGATTACCGCAGGGATCAGCGGCATCGACCTGGGCAATGTGGAAACCATGAAAAGCGGGATTGAAGTCCTGCTCAGCGGGACGAAAACGGCGTTCCTGACTTCTGTGGTCGGACTTCTCCTGGCACTGGTGTACAACCTTGTTGACACCTGGATTTACCGTCCTTACACCAAAAAACTGGCCACTCTGATCGATCAGCTCAATACCCTTTTCCCTTCCAAGAGTCTGGAAGAATTCCTGTCTCATCAGGCGGAACAGGCGGAAGAACAGACGGATGCCATGCGGGAACTGAATGGGGAACTGGTGGGCCGTCTGGAAGACATGTTTGTAAAGCTCAGCCAGAGCATTGATGTGGCGCTGAAAAACAACTTGACGGAATCTTTTACCCAAAGCCTGGAACCGGTTTTCCAGGATTTGAACCAGTCCATTGACAAACTGGGCAGCAGCGCCGGGGATACCCTGTCCAAATCCATTGAACAGGGGGCCGGGGACCAGATCCAGGGTCTGGCCGTGACCCTTCAGGATTTCCAGGGGAAAATGGGCAATATGATGGAAGTCTCTGAACGGCTGAATGCGGAAAATACCGCCCGGCTTCAGGGGTCTGTAGAGATGATGGTGACCAAGCTGAACGAAGCCATGGACGCCAATATCCAGAAACAGGCCACTACCAGCGATGCCAGCCAGGCGGCTATGAAGCAGTTGGTGGAAGAGATGAACACCAACCTGAAAGCAGCTCTGGATCAGATGGTGGAAGCTGGCCGGACAGCCAACCAGGCCTTGCTCCAGACTACGGAAGCCACCAAGGGAACCATCCAGGAGATTACAGACACCATGAGCCAGAGCACCCGGACCCAGAGGGACGAAATGATCCAGGTGACAGCGAATATGAAAGAATCTGTTTTGGAAGTGCTGAAACAGCTCCAGACCGATATGCAGGAACGGAACCGTACCATGGATTCTTACATGGCCGGGCTGAAGGAAATGCTGGGGCACAACCGGGAAATCATGGCTTCGGCAGGGAAAACTGCGGACAAATTTGCCCAGGCCAGCACGCCCATGCAGAAAGTGGCGGATACCTTGGGCAGCCAGCTGAACCTGGTGGTCAGCGCCAGCAATCAGTTCAACAGCCATGTGGACCAGAATGTCCAGAAACTGGTCCTGGCCAGCCAGAGCAGTCAGAAAGATCTGGAACTGATCAGGGATTCCATGAGTACCATGCGCAGCGCCTGGGAAAACTATCAGCAGACTTTCCAGGGGGTAAGCCGGGAAATGCGGGAAGCTACGGATACGTTGGCACGAACTCTGGAGCAGTACAATACTTCTACCAGCAAATGGCTGTCTGAAACTCTTGGCCAGTACGACAAGAGCATCAAAGAGGCCATGAATTCTGTGTCCACCATTAACCAGAGTCTGAGTGATTCCATCCAGGATCTGTCCGATGCCATGGACAAGAACAGACGGCACTAAGGAGAAACCTGAATGTGGAAGAAAAAGAAAGAAGAAAAAGCCCAACAGAGCGGTGATGCTTTTACCACTTCTGTCAGTGACCTGATGGCAGGGCTCCTGAGTATCTTTATCCTGGCTCTGTGCTATTTCATGCTGAATTTCCAGACGGTGACCAACAAATATACCGGGAATACGGAATTGCGGAATCAGCTGCTGAAGGATGTGGGGAAGGACCTCCAGGCCCAAGGCCTCCAGGTGCGGATTGATACCAAGCAGGGGGTGCTGCGGATCCCGGAAAGTGTGCTGTTTGAATCTGGGGAAGCCAGTATCAAAGAACAGGGGCAGGCAGCGGTCAGCAAGCTGAGCCAGTCCCTGCTGAAAACCATGACCCGGCCGGAATATCGGGAAGCCCTGGAAACGGTCTTTATCGAAGGCCATACGGACAATGTGCCCATCCACAACGAATTTTTCCAATCCAACTGGGAGCTTTCCACCCAGCGGGCCATCAACACCTGGAATTTGATGCGGAACGATGTACCGGAATTCAACTGGCTGGTGAATCCCCGGGGAGAACCTATCTTCTCCTGTTCTGGCTATGCGGAAACCCGGCCTGTCCGGGAAAATGGTCTGGATCCCAATTCAGAGGCGGGACGGGCCGCCAATCGGCGGATCGATATCCGGTTTGTTATGATGCCGCCCCAGGATCCTGGGGAAAAGCCTTCCGGAGGCAGCCATGGATAAGTCGTTGCTGCACAGCCTGGAACGGCTGAAATCTTTCAAAATCCGCCTGCCTGATGTATGTCTGCATCCAGGCAGGCCCGTGGAACTGGAAAAATGGATAAAAAAGACCGTATCCAGCTCCTGCAGCCGGCCAGCCCTGGATCCGGTGACCATGGAAGAGCTGTATGCCAAGGTGAAAAATCAGGAAAAGAACCGGAAAGTGGTGCTGGACTTGAGACGGGAAATCCCTTTTCTGCCGGTGCTGCTCACCCGGGACAGGAAGGAAAAACCCCGCTTTTATGAAGTACTGCTCCAGGACATCCTGCAGGCCATAGGGAATGGGGTTCGTCGTTCCGTCCGGCGGAATACCTTCCGGAATCTGGTATTTGCTTATTTTACTGTATACGGACAGTCATACAAGGGAGAACGGCTGCAGAAATGCATTTCTCTTTTCCTTCAGAAAGACCCAGAACTGTTGAAATCGGTGCTGTATCTCCGGAACCGGAAGCAACTGCTGAAACCCAATGGCCATAAGCTGTTGACCCGGGAAATCCAGAACCGGCGGAGTTTCCATAAAGCATTGGCAGAATTCTGCTGGCCGGTGAACCTGTGGTATGGGGCATTTGCCCAGTGGGCTGTCAAGGATTTTTTTCAGCTGGAGGAAGAGGACGACTGGGATGACCTGTTCGGCGTATTGAAAGAAATCTGTGAGGACAAGGCCTGTGAGAATATGGTCCCTTTTGCTGCCGAAAAGATGATTTACCTGACGGACCGGTCCGGTGACGGAAATCGGGAAAAAGAAGTACGGATCCTGCTGTTACAGGCGCTGGGAGATCCCCGGGACCCGGGGTCCAGTCTGAACTGGGTGGATGTGGATGAAAAGGCCCAGGAGATTTTCCTGGCCTGGCTGAAAAAGAACGATCTGAACCTGTTCTTTACCATTATTTCCAAGACAGTACGGCAGGTTGCCACATCGGAAAACATGTGGAAATACCGTAAAAGTTTTTGGGAAAAATATCTGGATGCCATGTACTATACCAGGGTATTTCTGGGGCCCGAAGCAGAACAGATTGCCAGGCAGATGGATTTGGCCAAACAGGGTATGGGCTTTGGACGGTTGAACGGTTCCGGAGATTCCCTGAGAAGTCTGCTGATGTTCAGTATTGGGGATTACGTTTTTATTGAGGCCAGCCACAATGGCAAACTGAGAGTTTGGAAAAGAGGAAAAGAGCCTCTGCCTTTTTATCAGGCAAAATATACGTATAAAGGATTTTCTTATACGGACGTTACACAGGCTTCCAATATTGAGGAAGAATTCGTCCATTCCAGTTCAGAAACCGGTTCCTGGCAGCGGAAGGTCAATGACTGGGTGCGGAGACACTGCGGGGTACGGCCCAAAGAAAGCCGATGGAGGTAGAATAATGACCAACTTCCGTTTTTGGACAGCACAAGAGAACGGATATTTTTACCCTTGTGTTCCAACTGAATCTACAGGAGATTGGCCGCTGATACAGGGACAATTGGAAATCCTGGCTTCTGAAGGAAAAGTGGAGGAGAAAACAGATGGATTCCTGCTGCCCCATGGACAGGCTGTGGAACTAGATCCGGAAATTTCAGAAATCCTGGAACTGCCGGATTGTTTTCCTTATGCCATCACTCTCCGCAGCCATGGCAGTCTGGGTTCTCCTTCCTTCCGCTACGAGCTGGAATACCAGCGATCAGACGGGACTCCTTTTTATGGAATCAAGGTGTTGGGGTCTTATGTGGAACTGAACCGGGAAACCTGTTACCGGTTCAGCAGGGACCAGTATGAATTGGTGAACCTGGTGGAAGAAAGCAACCGGGAAAGCCAGCAGATTAAGAACAGAGGGGAACTGAGCCAGTACAATACCCTCCAACTGGCTCGAATCAAAGAGAGAGCGAAAAAAATCCACGCCACCCTGGACCGGTTCATGGAACGGCAGAAAATCGTTACAGCGGATAAACTTTCTGTGCGATTGGAAAAAAATCCGGACGGATCCTTTTCCGTACTGCCGGTGCTGCTTCGGAAAGATGGGGATTCCTATACCCGGATGGAAGCCGATTCTCTGGAGCAGGGATTCCGGAGCAATCCGTACAATACCGGAAAAATCTATGGACCGGACAAGACCCAGTATGTTTTTACTCCGGAACAGGAAGAAGGCATCCGGCAGATGCGCCGGTGTCAGCGGCTGTCTCCGGAGGCGGCCCGGCAGGTAGCAGAACACCCTCGGGAAATCTTTGGTTCAGATGCTTTCGATTTTGATCTGGGAGTCTATGGGGACCGGGTGGTCTCCATTGGAGAATTTCTGGCTCCAGATTTGCCTTTTTCCCTGAGTTCCGGGCGGAACTGGCTGCCTCCGGAAGGAACCGGCATGAAAGCTGCCGATAACCGGGAAAAATCCGGGGACCATTATGCCAGCCTTGCGCTGGATGAAAAAGATTATCCGGAACTGTTCCTGAAGGTCAGCGATGCTCTGGACCGGGGAGAAAAACGAATTGTTGTTGGAGACCAGGAAGTTGAACTGACACCGGGTTTTCTGGACTATGTGGACCAGCTTAAGGTAAAGGCTGGGGAAAAGCAAGAGAAACAGAACCAGGAACCGGAAGCCGCTGGTGAAAAGAAAAAAGAAGCGTCTCTCCAGATCCAGGAGAATTTTCTTTCCCAGGAATATCGTTCCAGGAAAGCGGCACGGGAGAAACGGCTGGGGTCCAACCGGCTGGGGGATTATCTGGGTCAGGGCCTGAAACCAGGCATCCGTCCCATGCCTCACCAACAGGTGGGAATGGAGCAGCTGGCGGCCTGCTGGGAACATGGCTGTCATGGAGTCCTGCTGGCGGATGATATGGGGCTGGGGAAAACGCTCCAGGCTTTTGGATTCCTGGCAGCCCTGAAAAAAGCCTATGGAAACAGTGCCATGGCATCGGTACTGATTGTGGCCCCGGTTTCTCTGCTTCAGAACTGGATGGAAGAGTACAGGAAATTTGTGGCAGAAGGGTTGTTTGATGGAATTGTACCCATGTATGGGAGCGAACTGAAGAAACACTGGGCCAGGAATCCGGACGGGAGCCGCTGTTATTTCCGGCCCCCGGACCCCAATCTGAAAGAAGTTTCCATGTTGGATTTTCAGGACCGGGAAAATCGGATCGATTACAGTCGGAACCATCTGATTCTGACCACCTATGAAACCCTTCGGGAACTGCAGCTTTCTTTTGGACGGGTGGCCTGGAGTGTCATGATCCTGGATGAAGCCCAGAAAATCAAGAATCCGGCCACCCGGACTTCTGTTGCGGCACGGGCCATGAACTGCGATTTTGGACTGGCACTGACAGGGACTCCTGTGGAAAATTCCTGGACGGATCTGTGGACCATTATGGATTTTGTGGAACCAGGCAAATTGGAATCTCTGAAAGATTTCAACAGTCATTATCAGCATCAGCTGCAGAATGTGGAAAACAAGGGGGAACTGTTGAAAGAACTGGGTGACCAGCTGCGGAAGAATCTGGATCCCTGTTTTATCCGGCGGCTGAAAGAAGATGTAAATCTGGGGCTGCCTGCCAAAGAAATCCTCCGGTTCAAGGATCCCATGCCGGAAGAACAGCGGAAACTGTATGGGGAAGTAGTCCGGGAAGCACGGGAAGGGCAGGGAGAAAAATCCATCACCATGCTCCAGGCCATTGCCCGGCTCCGGGATATTTCTCTCTGTCCCAGTCTTGGAGCCGGCGGGAATGTAAAGAAATATACTTTGGGTGATCCGGAGCATTTCTTTGGCTCCTCTGCCAGACTGATGCGGACAAGGACAATCCTGGATGAAGTGAGAGAAAAAGGGGAAAAAGCCCTGATCTTTGTGGAAAGCCGAAAAATTCAGCTGCTGCTCCGGACTTTTCTGGAACAAATCTACAAAATCCAGGTGCAGCCTCCCATTAACGGGACCACACAGGCTGTGGCCCGGCAGAAAATGGTGGACCAGTTCAATCGGGCACCGGGGTTCCAGGTGCTGCTGCTGTCTCCGGAGGCTGCCGGTGTGGGGCTGAACATCACCGGGGCCAATCATGTAATCCATCTCAGCCGCTGCTGGAACCCGGCCAAAGAAGACCAGGCCACGGACCGGGCTTACCGGATCGGCCAGAAAAAAGCGGTAACCGTCTATCTTCCCATGGCTGTGGATACGGACTTTCCGGAAGACGCATCCTTTGATCTGAACCTGGATGCTCTGCTCCAGTACAAGCGGGATTTGAGCCGAAGCGCCCTGTATCCTACAGAAGCCAGTGAAGAAAATGCTGTAGCCATGCTGAAACGGATTGAAGAGGCGGCAGGGTGAAAAGCGGCGGCCGGGAAGGGCGGGCCTTCGGCTCGCTTTTACGCCGTTATAATCGAACGCTCGATCTAACGGTCACAGGAACGGAATCTTCGATAACCTCATTTCTGTGATTTTCCGTTAGACCAATTGACTCCAATATGGTAGGGGCTATCCTCAAGGGAGCCTGTCCCGACCGCCCAGGGGTCTTACGTTCAAAAGCAGATGGGCTGCATCTGGTATCCAGAACGACTAATGATGAACCATTCTCCAATCTCTCAATTAGTCTTATATTTTACCCATAAATTTTGGTATGATGAATAAAGAGAAAATCCATGATTGATATGGGATACACAATCATGAACACAGCAGGGGAAACTTATGGGGAGGAAGAAAAATGGTAAAAAGGTTTATTGCATTCTGTCTGTTATTACTGCTGAGTTGCACAGTGGTGCAGGCTGAGCCGGAATCCCGCTGGAAATGGTATTATTCTTCTGATCGGGTGGGCATGTACTTTGATACCCAGACTCTTCACTATGACGCTTCTAAACGAGCTGCCGATGTATGGACCAAGAATTTGAATGTGAATGGGGAAAAAATCGGGGAAGTCCACAAGTTTTTATTTTTGGAAGAGGGCGCTGCTGCCAATGTCCAATATGTCTATTACAGGAATGGATACCCTTCCGTTCACAATGTAAAAAAAGTCTATATCCAACAGGTGGCACCGGATTCTCCCAATGAAGCACTTGCCAATGGCATTGCCAACTACTTGAACGTGAAGCCTATGTACCCAGGTGGAGAAAACCGGTGGAAATGGATCGGGGCAACGGATACATACAGCTTGTATTTGGCAACTGACTGTGGGAAATATTATCCTGAAAAAGACTGGTATGCAGTATGGATCAAGAGAGTGTATCTGAGCGGATATGCTTATAAGGATCGCTATTATTGCCGTTTTTCCAAAAATCAGATTGCCACACGATATGGGCGGGCCAGAAATCCAATTCCGGAAAGTGATGATGAGAAAATTTATAATGCGGCCAAAGAACTCCAGGCAACGGGGAAATCTATATAAGGAAAATTCATAGAAGGTCTTAAACTAAGGGATACAGGCTGCCTATTTGTCAGAATATGTTCTGCTGGGAGCTTTGGGAATCCCCGATCATACAGTCAAACTGTTTATGAAGAATCTTCTGGGTTGCCGGATTCCTTTTATCACTGCAATCTGGAATGAATGGGCCAATCGGAATCTGGTGGTATACCATGGTCCATCTTCCGTATCAGATGCGGCATTTTGCATTAAGATTACGGCTTATAACAAAGGGTTCCCGAATTCCCGATGAATCTGCCGCGGCAGAAGTTTCTGAATGAAATACCCTCCCAGGCCACGGACGGGCGGGCCTGCGGCCCGCCCCTAC
>NZ_FR902026.1:20437-21089 GCF_000437815.1 Acidaminococcus sp. CAG:542 | reverse complement strand
TTCTATCTCCCCCAATACCTTTTATACCACATTGCTGCCTGTTTCCATGACTGGGGAACACCCCTGCCTTCTTCGTACAGTCTGGCAATGGCATTGCAGGCGCTGGGGCTGCCTCGTAACCAGGCTTTCCGATACCAGACCAGGGCCTGGGCAGGGTCTGCCTGGCCCAGGTATCCACTTTCCCAAAAGTGTCCCATGATTTCACAGGCCCCGGGATGGCCCTGTCGGGCGGCTTTCTCATACCAGATTCCGGCCTGTTCCAGGTCATGGCAGCGCAGCCGGTATTCCTGGGCCAGGCGCACCTGGGCTTCTGCATGGCCTTTTGCAGCGGCTTTCTGATACCATGCCAGCCGTTTCTCCCGCCAGCTTTCATTTTTCTCTTCACTCACCAGCCGGAGAAAGGAACCCATGGCCAGCTGGGCCGCTGCAAAGCCCTGGGCAGCGGACTTCCCGAACCAAATCAGAGCTTCTTCATAGGATGGATCCACGCCTTCTCCATAGGCGTACATGATTCCCAGATAATACTGTGCCAGGAAGTCTCCTTCTGCTGCCCGGGCCCGGATTTTTTCTCTCTGCCGGACGAACACCCGGACGGATTCGCCCAGGCCGGGCAGGTCTTTCAATGCGCCAAAGGCAGGAGCCACCGGATCCC
>NZ_FR902026.1:12287-20395 GCF_000437815.1 Acidaminococcus sp. CAG:542 | reverse complement strand
GGAAAGCCGCAGAAGCGTAAGACCGGGCCAGTCCCTCATCCAGGAAGAAGGTTCCATATCCTCCATCCAGGTACAGAGCCAGAAGAAAAAGAGCCCGGCCGCAGCCATCCCAGGCTTTCGCCTGGATTTGAGGATAAGCCTCCCCAGCTGGAAGATTCAAAAACAGTTGATCCAGTTCACAAGTTTCTTTCCCCAGCTGTTCCTTTGCATCTGCCCGCATTACTTTTTCCCCTGCTTTGCTCTCCATAGTCTGAACCTCCTGCGATGCCCAGCCCTCTGTCGGCCTACTGCTCTTCACTTAAAATCCCGTACGCTTTGCGGTATTTTTCCACCCGTTTCCGGTCCTTTTCCGTCACTTCCGGCAGCCGGGTCAGGTCCATATTGTTCCGCAGGTCCGCCTTTTTCACGGCAATGGCGTAGGGATTCCCGCTTTCTTTGATCTGCCGCACATAGTCCAGATAGGGCACCTTCTTGTCATGGGTCAGCAGGGCCACCGCATCTGCCACGGTTTTCCCAAACAGCTGTTCCAGGGTTCCCCGGTCCATGGCCGTATCTTCCAGGGTATCATGGAGCATCCCCACCAGGGCATATTCTTCTCCCAGGGGAAGCACCTGATCCGATACGAACTTCACATGATAAATGTAGTCTTTCCCGGCCCGGTCCTTTTGTCCGGCGTGGAATTTCTTTGCCACTTCATAGGCCAATACCAGTTTATCCATTTTCACCACTCCTTATTTACATTTGGATTTCCCATTCTCTCCAGGAACCGTACATCCCAGTCTTCATATTTTTCCATCAGCTCATGGACATGCTGGGCCATGATGATGGCAGGCACTCCGGTATTCACCGTGTACATGAATCGGAACCCCTGAAAGTGGAAGGGTTCCCCCAGGAGGCTGCTGTAAAACCGATCCAGCACCTGGGGTGTCAGTGGTCCCAGGGCTTTGCCCTTGTCTCCCTTTTGGGAAAATTCCCAGGCCTGGCCGTTTTCGTCGGCAAAAAGGGTTCCTTTCTGCCCAAACCGCCGGCTCATGGCAGGGCCCAGCCGTTCCAACACCGGCCGGTACAGTGCATTCATATGGACCAGTACCTGACAGCAGGGCTCCCGTCCGCCCCAGACCCATTCACAGCGAAAATCCACCAGACGCAGCCACCGCTTCAGGGCTTCCAGATTTTCGGGATCCACCCCCAGGAATACCCCACAGTGCCGCGTTCCGAACTGATCCAGCAATTGGCTCTCCATACTCCATTCCTCCTATAGAAATCTCTCTTTGGATCCTTGGTTCTCTGCTTTCTCTCTTCTTATTATAAGACATCCAATGGGGAAAAAAGGGGACAGATATTTTTTAACAATCAAAGGAAAGTGACCCATCCATGAGACAGCCCACAGAACTGCACATGGAGGCCAAATGCCTGGCCATTTGGCCTTGCATGGAAAAACCGGCGGCCGGGACGGGTTCCCCTGGGTGCAGCCCCTACAACCTTGGTATCAATCGATCCAAAAAAAATCCCAGAAACGGAATTGTCGAAAATTCCGTTTCTGGGATCATTTCATCCGACCCTGACGCCGTAGGGGCAGGCCACAGGCCCGCTCTTCACTCTTCACTCTGCACTCTTACTTGTTCCCAAAATGCTCCACCAGCAGGGTGATGGTTGCGGCGGTGCGGGGCAGTACGTCTTCGTTGAAATCAAAATCGCTCTGATGGTGGCCGGCGGCTTCTTTGGTGCCGTAGAGCATGTAGACGGCCTGGCCGCCGTGTTCCTGGACCCGGCTCATGAAGTAGCAGCAGTCTTCACTGCCGCTGACTTTCTGTTCCTTTACCACATGCTGGTACAGATTCTGGGATTTCACCAAATCATAGATTTCTTCTCCCATCTCCTTGGAGGAGTTGGAGGAAGTGGCGCTGCCCCGGGGGGTGATCTTTACGTCCACATCATAGAGCATGGCAGCGGCCCGGCACATCCGTCTGGCTTCTTTGGCCATGAAGTCGTTGATTTCGGCAGTTTCTCCCCGGGTCTCGAATTTGATCAGACCGTTGGCGGGCACCACGTTCCGGCCGGTGCCGGCTTCCAGGACCCCTACGTTGATCCGGGAAGAACCACCGCTGTGGCGGCTGATGGTGTGGAGGGAAATGGCAGCCTGGGCAGCGGCCAAAAGGGCATTCTTCCCTTTTTCCGGTTCGGCGCCTGCATGGCTGGGCACCCCGGTGAATTCCGCATCCAGTTTGTCGGTGGCCAGGAACCCTTTGGTCATGCACACCAGGGATCCGTCGTTGTAATCCCCCAGACCGATATGGCCGCTGAGGAAGTAGTCCACATCGTCCACAATGCCGCTCTGGACCATGCTCTTGGCCCCTACCACCCCTTCTTCCCCGGGCTGGAAGCAGATCTTCAGGGTACCGGCCATTTTGTCCTTATGAGCAGCCACCAGCCGGGCTACGGCCAGGCCAATGGTGGCATGGCCGTCATGGCCGCAGGCGTGCATGAGCCCGGGGTGTTTGGACTGGAACCCCAGGGCGCTGGGCCGGTGGCTGGGTGCCGGGTCCTCGGCCACGAACAGGGAGTCGATGTCGAACCGGAGAGCTACGGTTTTACCAGGTTTGGCAAAGTGCATGATCCCCACGCAGCCGGTCATGCCCCCTTTCATCCGGTCCACCAGCACCGGATTGGCCCCTTCCTTGATGGCCCGCTGGGCGCATTTTTTCAGGGTATCTTCGTCGGGCACCAGCATCCGGGCACTGTCGTCCAGCACGTCGGCGCCCATTTTCACTTCATATCCCAGTTTTTCCAGTTCTGTGGCGATGATGGACGTAGTGCGGAATTCAGTCCAGGCGGTTTCCGGATGGGCATGGAGATCCCGTCTCTGCTGGATCATTTCGTCTTTCATTGCCAAAGCTTCCTCATAATAGGTCATGGTTTTATCCTCCCTGAATATATTTGAACAGTCTCTAGCTCTCTTCACTCTTCACTCTTCACTCTGCCCTCTTCACTGCCACTTCGAAGGTCCTGTGCCAGGGCAGGCTGTACCGGTACTGTTCCGGCCGCTTGCCCAGGAGGGGCACTCCTTCTTTCAGCATTTTTTCGGTGACCAGGGTTTCCGCCTGGGCGGTCTGGGCATCGGTGAGCTTTCCGTCCGTCCACTGTCGGGGCCAGATCAGTTCCTGGCGCACCTGCTGCCGGACTTTGCTCTGGTAGAGCCAGTCGTCCAGGTACCGGACGGTCAAAAGGTCCTGCCGGTCCCGGTCGCTCAGATACGGCCGGAGCATCCCCTGGCCCAGGGCGTATCCCAGGCTGTTGCTGGCAGTGTTCCACCCGGCGTAGGACCCCAGCCGGTACCCCAGAGGCTCCTGCCCCGGTTCCCCGGTCAGCAGGCCCTTTACCAGGGCGGTGCTGCCTCCGTTTCCAAAGGCCACGTCGGCGATCCCCACATTCCGTCCCTGCCGGACGTACTTTTGGGCAGTGGCCAGGAACTGCTGGCCCTGTTCATCCAGATCCGGTCCGTTGGCGGCAGAATCCGCACCCAGGGTCACCCCGTCCCCCGGGGTATAGAGCCCCAGCACCAGGTCCGCCCGCTTGTCCGTCCGGGCCGGGTATCCTCCTGCAGCCAGCACATGCTGCCGGTAACTGGTGCCCATGGGGCTGTCCTCGTAACTGGCCACAGTGGCGGCTCCGGTGCCCCCATTGTACCAGCCGTATACCAGAGGGGTCTCTCCCCGTGCCTTGTTCAGGGCCCGGTTCAGCAGCACCATCCCCAGTTCGTCCGCCCCGGAAAAACTCCGGAACTTGTACCGGAAGGCCGGGTCGGCGAAATTTTCCAGGTCCGCCGCATCTTTATGGGCTTCGGAATAGGGGGCGGAATCGTCCCGTCCGATGAGGAAATAGTCCATTTTCCCTGCTTCCAGGCCCCGGGTAAGCCCTTTCAGCACAAACAGGTTCTTTCCCCGGCGTTCCAGTACATCCCGGCGGATATCCAGGGGCAGAGCCTGTTCCACCTGGTTCAGTTCGTTTTTCTCCTTCCGGGTGAGGATCCCCAGCCGCTTTCTGTCCCGGAGCTGTCCCCACCGGAAGATCTGAGGCCCGTACTGGGCATAGTAAGCCGGTTCCGCCGGAGCGCTGCTCCACTTGGGGGAGCGCATCACCGTGGCAAAGCCGTAAAGGGGCACTCCCGGGTGCCGCTTTTTGAAGGCCAGCAGAGCATTGGCCCTTTGGGCCAGCACCGCCGGATCCAGTTCATGGGTCCGGGAAGGCACCAGGCCCCCGTAAATGAGACTGTCCGTGGATACCACCGCTCCTGCCGCTCCCCGGGCTTCCTGGTCCAGCCATTGGGCCAGCTTGTCCGGGTCCCCGTTCTGCCGGTCGCTGGCCAGGAACTTCTCCGGCGGGGTCACCACCTGGACCCCTGCCTTCCGGAAGCTGTCCACCGTATAGGCCAGGGACACGGGACGGTTGTCCAGGGGAATGAAAAGGATTTTCTCCGCTGCCGCCGGTGCACAAACACCCATCAGCAGCACAACAAAAGCACCAAAACGTTTACACCAGCCCAAGGCTGCACCTCTCTTCCTAATTCATCCACCTGGCCGCCAGATCCAGGATCTTGGCTATGGTCTGGAGCTGGCCCTGGTATTTGCTGATTTCCTGCTGGATGGCGGCATCTCCCTGGCCGTTCTGGGTAGCCTGGGCCAGCTGGTCCAGTTTGGCCAGGATTTCATCCTGGTGGTCCACCAGTGTTCTTACCACTTTGCCTACAAGGGGGCTGTTCAGGGCCTTCTGGAGGGCCTGACGCTGCTGTTCCAGGGTTTCCGGGCTGGTGGTTCCGGGTCCCTGGACCGCAGGAGGCAGAACGGTGCCCTGGCTGCCGGCACTTTTCCGCCGGGTGCCTCCCTGTGTCCCACTGCCCCCTGCTGGCTCATCACTGCCAGTGGCTTCCTGGACCTTGTCCCGGACTGCTTCATAGAGGGGAGCCAGAGGGGTCTCTTCCAGTCCCTGGGCCGCCTGGAGCACGGCTCCGGCCACTCCTGCCGCCTGCTTCGTCTGTTTGGTCCGGGGATTTTTCTGGAGGATCTTCCCGTAATACCCTTTCAGGTTGGTGATTTCCACCAGCTGCCAGTCCCCTTTTTCGTTTTTCTGCATGTGGAGCACCAGGGTATCCGTGCCCACCGCCGGATTATCCAGCTGGACGTTCACCAGGGCGTCCTGGGGATAGCTGGCCCCTGGCTGGATGTCCTTCACCTTCAGGGCATTCCAGTCCACTGGCAGCACCTTGTCCGGGTGGGTCTTCCGGTAGGAATCGGTCCAGTCCCCGGTCAGGACGGCATTGTGGATCAATTCCTCCAGGTGCCGGGTGATTTCGTCCTTTTCCCCTTCGGTGTAACCGTCCTCCACGTCATTTTCCCCCTGGGCGGCCAGCAGGACATCATACCCTTTGTCCACCACTTTCGTCAGGTCCGTATGGTCCTGGAAGGTAACGATATCGTGCTTGTTCACTGATTCCCGGATCAGTTTCACCGCATACTGGGGGGTGCGGATATAATACAGGAAGTACCAGCCGGAAACGGCCCCGATCAGCACCGCCAGGGCCGCCCCCAGAGCGATTTTTTTCTTTTTCCGGCGCCGGGCCTGTGCCTGCTCCTGTTCTTTTTGCCGGGGATCCGGCGAAGGATTCCCGGCGGTCTGCTGTTCTGTCATGATTTATCGGTCCTTCAAATACAGCTCCTCGAACAACTTCTTCCCGGTTTCCGTCTTGTACAGCCGCTGATACAGGGCTTCGTCCTGCTGCCGGTTATCTCCGTCTTCGTAGGGGTTCACCAGCATATCCGCTTCCGCCAGGATCTGGGCGTCCGGGCCGTCGATGCTGGCATAGGTATGATGATGGCCGATGAGCCACTTGATCCGTTCTGCGTCTTCTCCGGTGATGCCGGCGTCTGCCAGGATGGGCTGGGCAATGTCCGGGCCCAGTTCTTCCTGGATCTTCCCGGTGCAGTGGCCGTACCGGCGTTCTCCTTCGTGGATGCCGATATCATGGAGATAGGCGGCGGCTTCCAGCCGGAACAGGGTCCGGGGATCCAGCCCCTCCCCCAGCCCGATCAGCCGGGCAAAAGCATGGACTTTCAAAAGATGATGGATCCGCCGGGGATCCCCTGCATCATAGGCAATGGCAGCCCGGGCGATTTTTTCCAATGGTTCCATAAATGATCACGACCTTTCTGATAGGGATATTATAGGGGAAGAAGGGGGAAAAAGAAAGGGGCTGTTGCCCGTGCAACAGCCCTTTTGCTTTTTCAATTATTTATGTTCCCAGATATCCACACGGCGGTTGTCGGCTTTGCCGGCTTCGGTGGCGTTGTTGGACGCAGGGTTGTTTTCGCCCTTGTAGTTCAGCTGCATACGGGAAGCAGCCACACCGTTGTCGTTGGCATATTTGGCCACGTTCAGCACACGGCGTTTGGACAGGTCTTCGTTGTAGGCGTTGGAAGCATCGGAGTCGGTGTTCCCTACCAGTTTGAAGGTGGAATCCGGATGAGCCTTGGCTACAGCTACGAAGTTGGCCAGTTTGGCAGCTTCGGAAGCCTTCGGGGTATCCACGTCGGAATCAAAGTGGATGCTGTCCAGATAGTAGTCATTGTACACATGAGCCGGAGCAACCGGTTCAGCCACCGTCGGTGCCACCGGTTCTTCCACAGGTGCCGGAGCCGCTTTCTTGTGGCCGCCGAACCGATAGGACAGACCTACCAGGAAGCCCCGGTATTTGATGTTGTTGTCGTCATCCAGCTTGGTATCCACATACCGGTATCCGGCGTTCAGATCCCAGTTGTCAGCGAAGGTGTAAGCCAGGCCGGCATCCCACTGGCTGGTCTTCTTGGTGCCCAGGGCGCCTTCTGCATAGAAAGCCAGGTTCTTGGCCAGGTCGTATTTGGTCCGTACACCGAACTGAGCCACGTTGTTGATTACGCTGTCAGCGCTGCCGGTGTGTGCCCCATGGTAGCTGCCGTCAAAGTCGTTGTTGATCCGGTTCCAGCCGCCGAACAGAGCCCAGTTCTTGCCCAGGCTGTATACCAGGTTCACTTCGTTCTGGTCACCGTCGGTCTTGAAATCTCCGGCTTTGGTCTTCAGGCCCCGATAGTTGTATTCCAGAGCCCATTTGTCGGAAATCCCATAACCCAGGCCACCGTCAAAGTTCCATTTGGTACTGGATTCATTCCCGTCGAATTTGGCTTTGGGAGCCCAGGCCCCTGCGTTCAGCTGCCATTCTCCCTGATCCCAACTGGTCTGAGGAGCTGCAAAACCCATGGAAGCAACGGAAGCCAGTACAGCCAGCGTCACTGCAAATGCTTTCTTCTGCATTGAAGATTCCTTCTTCCCGTTCAATTTTTTCCATATAAAAAGTACTGGACTGACCAGTCACTTTACAATTCATATTGTATACCTTTCTGGATGAAGAGATTATGAATGGTTTGTGACATAAATGTGAAAAGGGACTGTGAAAAAATGATTTCTCATTTTTTCACAGTCCCTTTTCACATATCCTTCCCCGGCTTCAGGCCGCTTCCGTCGTTGTTCTGGAGGAGGCTGAAGCTTTCCACGGACTGTTTGAAGGCCCGGAGTTTCAGGTCGTAGTTGATGGTGTCGTCGGTCTGGTACCGGATCTGATACCCGTTGCCCTGGGCGTTCATCAGATAGGTGTTCACCACAAAGACCTTTTTCAGGTCCCCGCTGTCGGTGCATTCCGCCATGCTCCCGTTGAGAGTGCCCACGGAAATGGGTTCGTGGCGCAGTACCGTAATGTTGGGCGTATACCGGGTCACCTTCTGGATGAAGGCGCTCTCCGCTTCCTTCAGCCCTTCGGGGGTGGAATTCCCCAGTTCCGCAAAAGTGTCATCGGAAAATTCCCGGACCATCATCCCGTCGGTGTGGACGCTGCTCAGAGACCGTCCGAACAGCACATTGTCCGCCCGGAGGGTGTACATCCGCCAGCCGCTGGGGATTTCCATTTCATAGCCCATGCCGGGCACCGTGAGAAGGTTCACATCGGTGTACTTCACCCGGCTGAGCGTCAGGTCGGAACACAGGGACTGGAGGGCGGACCGGGCCGCCGCTTCCAGGTTTTCCGG